>NZ_JAKUKE010000001.1:1500000-1661692 GCF_024197615.1 Desulfuromonas sp. KJ2020 | reverse complement strand
GGCTGAAGCGGCTGGCTAAAGTCGAGCGCGAACTCGAAGAAAAACGAAAAAGAGAAGCCAGACGCTACAACAAATCATATCCTGGAGAGCTGGTTCACTTCGACAGCAAGCGGCTCCCGTTGATCAAGGGCGAAGATCAGACGCTGCCACGCGAGTATCTGTTCGTCGCCATTGATGATTATTCCCGGGAACTCTATGCAGGGGTATTCCCGGACAAGACACAACACAGTGCCGAACTCTTTCTGCGTCAGGTGGTCGATGAATGCCCTTACACCATCGAATACACCTACTCAGACAACGGCAAAGAATTTAAAGGCACTGGCGAACATGCTTTCGTCAAGGCTTGTAACGAACTCGGTATCGGCCAGAAGTTTACGCGGATCAGCCGGCCCCAGACCAACGGCAAAGCCGAGCGTGTTATCCGCACAATCATGGAGATGTGGCATCAGCAGGAGACGTTCAAAGATCGTAAGAACCGCCATTTCAGCCTGCTGCGCTTCATCAACTTTTACAACACGGTCAAGCCCCACAAGGGCATTGACGATCTAACGCCATACGAAAAATTGCTGGATCATTTCTATGGCTTAAAAGTGTAAACAACGCGTTCAGATCTAACAGCTTAGGCGATGCAATAACTTGTGCTATGATTCGCCGGATCATTTACTTAATTACAGGTTCTAATAAAAAATCCGGTATGGAGTGTTTCAATTGGACGGAAAACGAATTTTCATTACGGGGATAGCCGGTTTTTTAGGGAGTCATATTGCGGACAGGTGTCTGGCTGAAGGGTACCGTGTTTCGGGATGTGACAACCTGACGGGTGGCTACCTTGACAATGTTCCGACTGGCGCGGGGTTTCATCAAATCGACTGCAATGATTTTGCGCCACTGGCCGCCTTGATGAAAGACGTCGACATTGTCTACCATTGCGCTGCCACCGCCTATGAAGGCCTCTCCGTATTCAGCCCCCATCTGGTCACCCGGAACGTTGTCACGGCGACCAGTGGCGTTGTTTCCTCGGCAGCGGCCGGAGGTGTGAAGCGCTTCGTGCTCTGTTCGTCCATGGCCAGGTACGGCACGAATAAGGTTCCGTTTACCGAGGATATGGTGCCGGCTCCTCAGGATCCCTACGGCATCGCCAAATGGTGTGCGGAACGGCTGCTGGCCAATATTGCCGAAACCCACGGGATGGAGTGGATGGTGGCGGTTCCCCACAATATCATCGGGCCGCGGCAGCGCTACGACGATCCTTATCGTAACGTGGCCGCTATTTTCATCAACCTGATGCTGCAGGGACGTCAACCCTATATCTACGGGGACGGCAATCAGAGACGCTGCTTCAGCTTTGTCTCCGACGTGGTCGATCCCCTTCTGCGGATGGCCACCGACGACCGCTGTGTCCATGAGGTCATCAATATCGGCCCCGACGATGAGTTTGTGACCATCAACGAATTAGCCGCCACTATTGCCAGACTGCTCGATTTTGATCTGAAACCGAACCGGATCGATAGCCGTCCCCAGGAGGTTTTCTTTGCCAACTGCTCCGCCGACAAAGCCCGGCGACTCCTCGATTACCAGCCGAAGGTGAAACTCGAAGAGGGATTGGCCGTGATGATCGACTGGATAAAATCTCGCGGCCCCCGCCCCTTTTTACACAATGTGGAGCTGGAAATAGACGGGCCGCTCGCGCCGAAGACCTGGTCAAAGAAGATCCTGTGACAAAGTTGTACGCTTACGAAACAGACGGCGACGGGCTCGCACAAAAAGCCGCCACTTTGTTGGCGGAGGCCACGGCGTTGGAGGGTGCGCTGCATCTGCCCGGAGTGCGCGATGACTATCGATCCCGGCTGGAGCAGGTGGTGTTACTAGCCACACGGGCGCTGGACACTGTAGCGGAAAGCGAAGAGATTGCCTTGCTCCAGTGGGTGCTGGTGCGGGCTCAAGGGGCCCGGGCAGAGGATGCGCGCTATGGTGCCGGACAGCTCTCGCGTGGATCTCAGCGCGCGCCAACATTGGAGGACTGTGAAGACGGCTGGCAGCGCGTCGAGCAGATCGCCTGCACGGCCGAAGAGGCGGCATTGGCGGCCGCACGTTTTGCCCGGCTACTTGATACGGCCAAAGCAAAAGCAATTGCCCACAGAGCTGAAGCTGCCGCAAAAGCCGCGAGGAACATCGTCATAGAGCGCAACCGCGCGTACACTTTTCATGCTGATCCCGGCTTTTCCTTTGGCGAAGGCTGGTACCTGGCTGCTGCGGCATTATTTGCCGGACTTCCCATCCAGATTAGACCTGGCGCTACCCAGGAATTGCAGGCCAAACGCTTTCTGCGCGATGCCGGGCTGGAAGAATCCCTTCGCCCTTACCGATCTCGTCCGGCGAGCCCCAAGCATCTGACGCATATCATCGCTGAGGCTTTTCACGCCGATGCGGCAGGAGCACAGGTCGCCCTTCGCACCGCGTTTTTGGGAGACGAATCGCCAGCGGCTTCCTTAAGATCATGGATCGATGGCCATGTGGGAGGGAATCCAGAACAGAAGGTGCTGCTTTGGGTACGAACGGGTGACCACGATGCCCTGCGCAATACCTGTTTCGATGAGTTGCGTCAGCTTTCTGAGCTGGTCTTGAATGCCGGGCTCACGCCCATTTTTTTCGGCGATGCTGTTCCTCTTGAGCTTGTACCGCCAGGCGCAGTCAACCTGACCCTTTGCTGGAAAGAGCCGCTCTTCCAGGGGCCGGACATGCGCCGAGCGCAACTGCACCTGTTTGAAGAGTTGAGATGCCGCCACGGCCTGGTGGGCCAGATTGGCGTCACCACGGCGGGCATGGACGGACCGGCGCTTATGGGATTGCCCACCCTTTATCTCACGCAGGAACGCAACGTCCGACTGGGCAAGTGGGTGGGAGCCGTTCCGGGATATCAAGAAGTCGTGCGGGAGCCGGGCTATCTTGAAATCATTCGCACCACCCTGCATCAATGGCAGCAGTGATCCCCAGGTTGGCTCAGGGGATGGATCTTTGTGTGTAAGCTCGCGGCGATTCATGTCGCGCACGAGGGGCAGAAAAGGATCAACGCCAAAACGGCCCCACCTCGTTGCCATTTTGGCGCCACTATGTTAACCTTACAGCAAATCACCCATACATGGAGGATGACGTCATGGCGGCAAAAGTCGAAACACGCATTTCAGCACGAGTCCCCGAGCACGTTTACGAGACTCTTACCCGCGCGGCCGAGTTGTGCGGTGCGACGATGAATCAATTTCTGGTTCAATCTGCACTCGATCGAGCGCGTACAGTGATCGAAGAGGAGAGCCTTATTCGCTTGGACGCGGAGGCAGCAAGGCGGTTTTTCGACGCGATTGAGAACCCGCCAGCGCCGAACGAGAAATTGCTGGCGGCCTTCCGCACTCATAAGGAGCGGCTATAAATGCTTCGCATCGAACTTCTTTCGAGGGGACACGACCGGGAAGGCTTTACCTGCGGCGAGGGGGACTTGGACGACTATCTCAAAAGGACCGCTCGTCAGCACAACGACAAAGGGATCTCCCGCACCTTCGTCCTTGTCGACTCGGCTGAACCGGAGGAGATCCTGGGCTTTTTCACCCTGACGAGCTGCGAAGTCGTGGCAGTGGAACTGCCTCCCGAATACGCGAAGAAATACCCGCGCAAAGCACCCGCGGCCAAACTGGCTCGACTGGCGGTGGCGAGGGATCGACAGCGCCAAGGATTCGGTGGTCTCATGATGGTCGATGCCATGCGGCGCACTTTGTCCGTTGCAGAGAACATCGGGATTATAGGATTTTTTGTGGATGCGAAGAACCAGGGCGCCCGCGCATATTATGAGCAGTATGGCTTCGTCGCCCTGCCCGACCATCCGCTCGCCCTCTTTTTGCCGCTGGCTACGCTGGCTGCAGCGGTGGAAGCCATTGGCGCTTAGCGAGCGTCTATCTTTCCCGACCCGCCTCGTGCCACGCCTTTCTGACGGGAGACAGCAGGTACTCCATCACCGTACGACTGCCTAAATGAATTTCCGCATGGGTCTGCATGCCGGCCGTAAGAGGGAAGCGTCTCCCGTCTGTTTCCAGGTGCATGGATTTCAGCCCCACGAGGGCCCGATATACCAGAGGTTGCCCACTTTCCCTCGGGTCGTTTGACGCTCCCATGGCATCGTCTGCCGCATCCGCGCTCACATGAGTAACGGTTCCTTCGATCATCCCATATTTCTGGAACGGGAAGTCGGCTATCTTGAGTTTCACGGATTGTCCCTGCCGAACAAAACCGATGTCATCGTTGGAGACCCAAACCTCGGCACGCATTTTTTCTTCCTTGGGCACCAAGGTAAGAAGAACTGTGCCGGGTTGCACGACTGTCCCGGCGGTATGGGTAGCGATATCTTTGACGATGCTGTCCTGTGATGCCTTTAGCTCCATGAGTTCATTGCGGTGGGACTGCTTTGCAACCTCTTGGGTGAGCTTATCGACCTGCCCCTGAATATCATTACGTTCTACGTGGAGATTTCGTCGATAATCGGTCTCAATCTGGACAAGTTTTTTTTCCGATTGCTCGATACTTGCCCGCGCTGATTCGATTCATTTCGCAGGAAATCAGATTGTTCAGCCGATCTCTTTCTAGTCACAAAATCAAGCTGTGGTCTCCCATCGAATGACATCCACCGGGCAGACCTCATCGCAGGCACCGCAGTCGATGCATACCTCTTTGTCAATCACATGCACATCCCCCGTGTCGGCGATGGCGTTGACCGGACAGACCGCCGCGCAGGCCCCGCAATTGATGCAGCCGTCGAGGATATGATGGGTTCCCATGATGAGCTCCTTTCTCTTGATTATGGTGGGCTATAAATCAGCTATTGAATGGCCAATTCCTTCTTGATGTAGCCGAGGGTTCCACCAGCCAACAGGTGTTGCCGCTGGCGGTCGGAAACCTCCAGCAACGTCAAAATCTCGCGGTCGCCTATCCGGACAGGGATTTCGGTGTCGCCGCGCTCCAGGCGTCTACGCAGGTCGTCGAAAATCAGCCGGTCGCCAAGTTGAATGGAATCGAAGTCCTTTGGATTCTGGAAAGTGAGGGGCACGATGCCAAAGTTGCATAGATTGGCCTTGTGGATACGAGCGAAGCTTTTAGCGATTTTCACTCTTACGCCTAGGTAGCGTGGCGCCAGGGAGGCGTGTTCGCGGCTGCTCCCTTGGCCGTAATTCTCGCCGCCGATCACGACAGCGTCGCCCATCTGTTTGATGCGACCGACGAATTCCGGATCGACCAGGTGAAAGACGTACTCGCTGATGGCGGCAATGTTAGAGCGTAGCGGCAGGATCTCACTACCGGCGGGCATGATGCCGTCGGTGGAGATATTGTCTTTGACCTTGATCGCCACTTTGGCCTCGATGGTAGCGGGTAATGGGTCGAATTCGGGGAAAGGCTGGATATTCGGCCCGCGTTTGACCTCGGTTTGGCGCAAGCTCTCGCTGGGGCAGATGATAGAAGCTTCATCGACCCGATACTGTTCCGGGTCCTTGATGCGAGGATAGTCCATTTCGCGACCCAGCTCGCGGGGGTCGGTGATCTCCCCCTTCAGGGCGGCGGCAATGCCGGTTTCCGGGGAGCACAGATAGACCTGATCGTCCTTGGTTCCGGACCGGCCCGGGAAGTTCCGGGGAAAGGTACGCAGGGAGACCTGTCCCGTGCCCGGCGCCTGCCCCATGCCAATGCAGCCCAGGCAGCCACTCTGGTGGATACGGGCGCCGGCCTGCAGAAGGTCCATGACGCCCCCATGGTCGGCCAGATTCTCCAGAACCTGGCGGCTGCCGGGATTGATGTGCAATGAGGCATCGGAGTGGACGTGACGTCCCTGGATGATTCGCGCCGTCACCATCAGGTCACGAAAGGAGGAGTTGACCGATGAGCCGATGATGACCTGATCAACCTTGGTTCCGGACACCGCCCGGACCGTCTTGACATTGCCGGGAGAGGACGGACAGGCGATCAGCGGCTCGACTTTGGACAAGTCGAGTTCGGCGTGCTCGTCGTAATCGCAGCCGGTATCGGCCTGCAGCTCGCGCCAGGCATCGCCGCGCTGCTGCGCCTGCAGGTATTCCTGCGTCCGTCGGTCGGATGGGAAGATGCTGCTGGTGGCGCCGAGTTCGGTCCCCATGTTGCCGATGGTTTCGCGGTCGGTGGCGGAGAGAGATTCGACCCCAGGGCCGTAGTATTCAATCACCTTGCCGACGCAGCCCTTGACATCGTAGCGGCGCAGCATCTCGAGGATCACATCCTTGGCGCTGACCCAGTCCGGTAACTCACCGGTGAGCCGCACTCCCAGAACCCGCGGGCAGGGGAAATAATAGGGGTAACCGGCCATGGCCATGGCCACGTCGAGGCCGCCAGCTCCGATGGCCAACATCGACACCCCGGCAGCGCCCGGAGTGTGGCTATCGGCGCCAAGCATGGTCAGCCCGGGGCGGCCAAAACGTTCCATATGCACCTGGTGGGAGATGCCGTTGCCCGGACGACTGAAATAGATGCCGTAACGGGCGCAGGCGGTCTGCAGGTAACGATGGTCGTCGGCGTTTTTGAAGTCAGTCTGCAACAAGTTGTGGTCGACGTACTGGGCCGCCAATTGGACCTTGACCCGATCAAGGCCGAGGGCTTCGAACTCAAGCATGGCCATTGTTCCAGTGGCGTCCTGCAGCAAAGTATGATCAATGCGCAGGCCGATTTCCTCGCCCGGAGTCAGACGCCCTTCGACCAGGTGCTCGGCCAGAATTTTTTGCGTGAGGTTACGGGCCATAAGCAAGTCTCCTCGCAGAGCGGAAGGTTATTTGCGCCAATCACTGGCCAAAGCTTCTGAATGCATTGAGATCGCTGTATCCACTCCCATGTGCATTGGTCGGCTTTTGCCCTGCAGTGAAAGGCTTTGCCGTATAAGGTAAAATTCTATCGGCCATCACCACCCTGTCAAGGTGTCGTTTTCGGCGCAAATTCGGACAGATCCGTGAAAACTAAGGAGCCACACGCCTTAATTCGTTGTACGTATGGCAAGGCACGTGGTTGGCATTTAGATCAGGGTACATTATATCTTTTGGTATTATATCAATCGATATAATGTGCCTTACCTTTGGCAGGTCGGTAGATTCCCGCAACCTGCCAAAATGGGATGACCTGGTCATATGAGCTTGTCGGGATTTGGATTTTTGGTGGGAGTTCGCCATAGTTGCAGTTATGAAAACCTAAAGGAAATGATGTCACACATATGTCTAATATGGCTCTTTTTCTTCTTCTACTGACCATCTTCATGCTCATCATGGTCGTCATTATTGTTCACGACAAAATTGTCGACAAAAAGACCGGAGCCAAAGGGAAGAGTCTTGACGAAATGAAAAGCGACAAAGAGCGGGCTCTGGAAGTTCTGGCTCAATTACCGCCCGACGCTACCTTCGAGCAAATTTTGGAAAAATTTCACTCCAATTCGGAATGTGGCAAAGAGTCAAGATAAACTTCTGATAATTGAGCCCAGCCTTGCTCCATATTCGGTGCAAGGGTTTTTAACAAAAACGCCCGCAGCTTGCTGCGGGCGTTTTGATTTGACTGGGCTATAAAAGATCAGATGACCTCATCAAGTCAGTGTGTTCTCCTTCAACCTGAAGGGTTATCGTCATCGACGTTGAGGTGCGATTGCGCCAGAACCAACCGTGTTTTCCGTCAAACTCTGCGACGAGCTCCCCTTCTTCACGCTGGGAGCGCCCTTTCTGCCAACTCCTGTAATTGATCTTGTGCTTGTCAATCGGCATCGAAATCTGGCCCATCAACGGCGTCCAACCTCGGCCCACTGCGAAACCGTTTTGTATCTAATTTCATTGGGTTGTAATGTTTTACACTTTTGGCCCATGTGCTGATAGTGGGTCAAAAGTGACAGCCGATCAACAGGTGCAATGGCATGGTGCAGTGGAGTGACATAATGCAATGGATGACCCCTTGTATGCTTACTCAGAACTGAAACGGGAGGTCCAATCAAGCAAAACCGATCATAAGTAGTAAAATTAACGTAGTTTTCTTTTTTCGAAAGTACAGACAGAGGGCGGTACTGCGAATCTGGAAAACAGGTTTCAATGAATTCTTTCCCGAGAGAGAAGGTGTAAATCATGAGAGATCCTGTATGCGGCATGGAGGTTACCCCCGACTCCAAAGGCGGAACAACACAGTGGCAGGGAGAAACCTATTCTTTCTGCTCGGATAAATGCCGAGAGAAGTTCGCGGCTGATCCCAAAGCCTATATAACCAAGGATCCGGTCTGCGGCATGACCGTAAGCAAGAAGAAAAACGCCGGTTCTCATACCCACAAGGGGACCGAATATCTGTTTTGCTCGACCAAGTGTCGGGAAAAATTCGTGGCCGATCCCGAGGCCTATCTTCACCCGCAGCCGAAGACATCCGATCCGGCTGTTGCGTCGAGAGAATACACCTGTCCGATGCACCCCGAAATTATCCAGCAGGGGCCAGGAAGCTGTCCCAAGTGCGGCATGGACCTGGAGCCTTTGAGTGCGTCAAGCGACGACGCTGAAGAGGAAGAGGCGGTTATTCGGAGTTTGAAGCGCAAAACTCTTGTTGCCGGCGCGCTGACCCTGCCCGTTCTGCTTCTCGCTTTCGATAGCATGATTCCAGGGCTCTCCTTTGAAGGGTTCCTTTCAGCGAAGCTTCAAGGCTGGTTGGAGCTTATTCTGGCGACACCCGTCATTCTGTGGGCGGGCAGCATGTTTTTCACTCGAGGCTGGCGATCCATCGTCAACCGCAGCCTGAACATGTTCACACTGATCATGCTGGGTGTCGGTGCGGCCTATGCTTATAGCGTCGTGGCGGTTCTGTTTCCGGAACTTTTCCCGGATTCCTTCCGCATGCATGGTGAAGTCGCCCTGTATTTCGAGGCGGGCACGGTCATCACAACCCTCATCCTGTTCGGGCAGTGGCTCGAAGCCCGCGCCCGGCGGCAGACCGGTAAAGCCATCCAGAGTTTGCTGGGCCTCGCGGCCAAAACCGCTCACCGGGTCAAGGAAGACGGTGAAGAAGAGGAAGTGGAGATCGACGCCATTGAAAAAGGCGATCGCCTGCGCGTGCGGCCCGGCGAAAAGGTTCCTCTCGACGGCGTCATTCTCGACGGAAAAAGCACGATTGACGAATCCATGCTCACCGGCGAGCCGATCCCGGTGAAGAAAGGCGAGAATGACAAGGTCATCGGCGCCACAGTCAACCAGACAGGCAGCTTCGTCATGCGCGCTGAGGCCGTGGGAGAGGAAACCATGCTCGCCCGGATCGTAAAAATGGTCGCCGAGGCCCAACGCAGCCGGGCACCAATTCAGAAACTGGCCGACCAGGTCGCTGGCTATTTTGTACCTGCGGTCGTGCTGACCGCCCTGATCGCTTTCGTGGTCTGGGCCGCCTTCGGCCCGGCGCCAGCCATGGCCTACGCCATCGTGGTCGCCGTTTCTGTGCTGATTATCGCCTGCCCCTGCGCGCTGGGTCTGGCCACCCCCATGTCGATCATGGTCGGTGTCGGCAGAGGTGCCCAAAACGGCATCCTGATCAAAAACGCCGAAGCCATCGAACGCGCTGAAAAGGTCACGCACCTCATCACCGACAAGACCGGCACGCTCACCGAGGGCAAGCCCTCAGTTGTCGATGCGCAAGCGCCAGACGACGTTAGAACCGTCGACTTGTTGCGTCTGGCGGCGGCCGTCGAGTCTCAGTCTGAACATCCCCTCGCCCGGGCTGTTGTCGATAAGGCGAAGCAAGAGGATCTGGAACTGCCGGACATCACCGACTTCGAGAGCACGACCGGTGGCGGCGTCCAGGCCAGAGTCGAAGGTGCGCTGATTCGTATCGGCAAAAGGACATTCCTCGAAGCGGCAAACATCACCATCCCCGCCGCGCTGACGAAGGAGGCGGAGCGCCTGCAAGGTGAGGCCAAGACCGTCATCTGGGCGGGACGCGACGATCAGCTCCTCGGCCTCATCGCCATAGCCGATCCGATCAAAAAAACCTCGAAGGAGGCTATCGAATCGCTGCACGAGATGGGGATCATCGTGGTCATGTGCACGGGGGATAATCTGCGCACTGCCAAAGCTGTGGCCAAAGAACTGGGGATCGACGAAGTGCATGCCGAAGTCTCTCCCGAGGACAAACAACGCATTGTCAATGAATTGAAGGCCAAGGGACACCGCGTTGCCATGGCGGGTGACGGAATCAATGACGCGCCCGCCCTTGCTGCCGCCGATGTGGGTGTCGCCATGGGCACAGGCACGGACGTTGCCATCGAAAGTGCCGGGCTGACCCTGGTGAAGGGCGACCTGCGCGGCATTGTGAGTGGCTTACGCCTCAGCCGCGCGGTTATGCGCAATATCCGCCAGAACCTGTTTTTCGCCTTTATCTACAATGCAACCGGTGTACCTATCGCAGCAGGAGTGCTCTATCCCATCTTCGGTATCCTGCTCAGCCCGATGATCGCCGGTGCCGCCATGGCCTTCAGTTCCGTTTCGGTCATCAGCAACGCCTTACGACTGCGCAAGGTCACGCTTTAATCGGGGAGAAAACCTTATGCGACCACACACAAGCAATCGGCGGGAACCAGACAATCCGGTCATAATGAATTTTATAAGCACAACTACTCAAACCCGAAATTGAAACGGAGGGTCATACCATGATGGGGAATCATATGTATAACAACACCATGTGGGGAGGGCATTGGCTGTGGATGCTGGTGATCGGCATTGTGGTCGTCATCCCGGTCTGGCGTATCTGCCAGCGCGCAGGATTTCCGGGCTGGCTGGGAATTCTCATTCTGATTCCCGTCGCTAATCTCTTTTTACTTTATTTCATTGCCTTTGCAGATTGGCCCATAGAAAAAACTGGTGGTCATAATGGTTAAGTGTTGAGTGCCACGAGATCGCTGACACTCAACAGGTTTATCCGATTATTTATCACCCTTTATGATGTTCCGGGATCTCACCTCCTCTGTTTTATGGAGGGGGATGTGACTATTGGAGCGCTTTGTAGTCAACGACCTACTGTATGATGATGGTGAGTTGGATGGAGAAGTGGTCAGGGAGACGGCTATCTGCCAAAGTCCTGCAGAAGCCTCTCGAGAGATCTATCGATATTATTGGAAGACCAACCGGGCTGTCGGACTGTTTTTTGTGGGATAATCTACAGCCTTTGGCAATATTCAACAGGGGCAGGCTGGAGAAAACCAATGGCGCGCGGATTACGTTCTGAAAAACAGGAATGAGTCTGCGATCAAGGTGTTACCTGGACCCTGCATTTGACGGCCTCCCGGGCCCCGATAGCCGTTCCTGGAGCAGAGGGATGGGGGTTTGGCCTGAAACCTGCTAAAAAGAACTGAGTCCGCCCAGAACCTTTATTTGGCCCCTGTCGTTTATGCCTGGCTGGGGCCGGCACAAATCTGGAGAGTATTGACAAATGAAACGCCTTGTCTTTTTTCTTCTGCTGCTGGTTGTTCCGCTAACGGCGTTCGGTACAACCATTGAAGTGGCGCCTGGCGTCCTTTTACATGTCGAATTGCCCGGTGACCACTGGCAGGTCAGTGACTCGCCTCCCGAGCCCCTGGTGCAGGAGACCGCTGCCCACCTGCGGCAGGAGATGCTGAGAAAGGCCGGGAAAGAAGATCCAGCAGAAGTGGCACGCGACATCCTTTCCGTTAATGAGCTTTTTATTGTCAATGCCGAAAGTGGCGCCTGGCTGGCTGTTGATTTCAGCGCTCTTAGAGAGGGCGAACCGGCTCCTGGGCGGCGAGCGGTGAAGCGGTCGGCGGCCTTCGCCGGACAGGCCTTGCAAGGCGAAGAAGGGCTCAGCGACGTGAAGCATGACGTCGAGAAAATACGAATCCCGGGGGCCCAATACGCCTATCAGCTTGAAGCGACCTATCGCAGGCATGATGAACCGGTTTTGTTTTGTGGCGTGATCGGTTTTGCCGATCGTCATTGGTTTTACCTGTACTACACGGACTTCAAGCGCAATCCGGAAGATTACCGCGAGATGAAGGAGATCCTCCGCTCTATCAGGCTAAAGGTGGAGCGGAGCTGATTGGCCAGCATTGATCAGGCCCTGAACGCTGGTCGTCAGGACGGTAGCAGGAGCGCCGCTGCAACAGGATGATTTCGGGGGAATGCGTTGACACAAGACAACCAAATGCCAAAAGAAGAATCCCCACCCCCCCGCTGGATACCCCCCCTGCTGGCCGTCGCCAGTTTGCTGGTGCTGGCCGCGTCCCTGCTCGCCCTCCTGACCGGTGACAATCATGATCATCAATTCCATGGGACTATCGCGGATATTACTGTCAACCTGGGCGGCAGCCCCGTCCGTGAACATTGCACGACCTGTCATACGGAGGGAGGACGGCCCACCTGGGAAGGCACCCACTGGATGAGCTCCTCGCATCCTGATATTACTCCTCACGCGCCGGAACGCCTGGGCTGCACGGGCTGTCATCTGGGTGAAGGGATGGCGATGGACCGTACATTCTCCCATGGCCTGCCTGGACTGGGAGGGCGGCAGGTGCTGCAGGGACAGCAAGTGCAGGGACGATGCTATGTCTGTCATGAGCTGGAAGTTCTGCCGGGAGCAGAGAAGGCCTGGAACGGCTACCGGCTTTTTCGGCAAAAGGCCTGCTATCTCTGTCACTATCTGAACGGCATGCCTGAAGGCAGTGGGTTCGGGCCGGATCTGAGCCATGTCGGTTCCCAGCTGGGGCTGGCTCAACTGGAAAAGGCCATTCGAGACCCCCGCGCCGAGCCTGACAACTCGACCATGCCGCGCTTTCCCCTCTCCCGCAATCAGGTGCGTGACCTCACTTATTTTCTCAAGGGCCGGGTGGAGGCGCCTCTCTTTACCTCGCCCATGTGGGTAACGGCAGGTCGCCCCGCTGTGGCGGTACCGGACGTCGTCCCCGAAGATTCCTCTCTGGTGGCGGGAGAACGACTTTTATGGCAGGGAGGCTGTCTGGCCTGTCATCAATATAAAGAGGAGGATGGTCGCATTGCTCCTGACCTCACCTATGTAGGCAAGATGCGTGACAGGGATTACCTTGAAGGTTTTCTGGAACATCCGTCGCGGTTGATCCCTGGAGCTGCCATGCCGACATCCCTGCTGAACGCCGCAGACAAGGTGGAACTGGTCGAATTTTTGGCGGGAGCCACCTCCGAAGAGGCGCATCATCTGGAGGCGAAAAAAGTCTATATGCATCACTGTCAGCGATGCCATGCTGCCAATGGCGACGGCAAAGGACTTATCCAACCCAATCTGGCCCAGTTTCCGCGGGCTTTTCTGGGCAATGACGAGTTTTTTCGGCGGGTCACTGATTCACGGTTGCGGGACAGCCTCGCCCGGGGCATATCCGGGACCTCCATGCCGCCTTATGAGCATGTTTTGTCCGCAAAATCCCGAGAGGACCTGCTCGATTTAATCTTCCAATCCTTCATCGGGATCTCTCGGGAAGACAAGGTGGAGGAGACACCGCTGCCTCCCAGGCCGGATGCCCTGCCTCTGCAACGGGCTGAACGCCTCTATGACCGGTTTTGTGCAGAATGCCACGGGAGAAGCGGCACCGGCAAAGGACCCAAGGCCAGCAGGCACCTGCCGCGTCCCCGCAATTTGACCAACGCTCCCTTTTTTACAGCCGTTGAGGATGAACGCATTCTGCGAGGTATTCTCAATGGTGTCTCCGGGACCGCCATGCCTGCATGGCGGGGAGTGGTCAGCGACGAGGAGGCGTGGGCCCTGGTAGAGAAAGTCCGACGATTCTCAGGAGGCCGACCATGAATCGGCGCCAGTGGTTGTTTCGCGCAATCTCCATGCCCGCCTTAGCTGTGGCAGGTGCTGCCCTCGGTGGTATTTTTTCGCAGGTCTGGCTGGCCGCGGGCCGTTTTTCTTCAAGACACTGGTCTGACGTGACGGCGGTGGACAGCCTTCCTGAAGAGGGAACCAGCGCCTTTCCCGGCCAGCGTGTCGCCCTTTTGTGCCGGGGGGAGGATATTGGCGCGTTGAGTCTTGAATGCACCCATTTGGGGTGCCTGCTCAACACCGTTGACCAGGGATTTTTCTGCCCCTGTCACGGCAGTGAATTCGCGTCTTCGGGCAAAGTCCTATCGGGACCTGCTTCCCGGGACCTCGACTGGCTGCCCGTGCGCATTCAAAACGGACGGGTTTGGATTCAGGGCGGCACCCGCCTTGATTCGCCCCTCTGGATTAAGCGAGGTTAGGTCCATGCCGCCGTCCAAACGTCACTTTTTCAGCCACCTGCACCCCGTCATGGTCTACCGGCGCACGCTTTCGCCATCGACGACCCTAGGACTGGGCATGGCCTGCCTGACCTGCCTAGGGGTCCTGTTGGTCACTGGGGCGACCTTGTTCCTGTACTATACGCCGGATACAGCCGTGGCCTATGAGCGAATCCTGCACATCACCACGACCCTTTATTTTGGGCGTCTGATTCGGAATCTCCACTTCGTTGCAGCCAATGGGCTCATCGTTCTGGTGTTTCTCCATATGGCGCGCGTCTTTTTCACCGCGGCCTACAAGTCGCGCTCTTTGAACTGGCAATACGGCTTGGTTTTACTACTCCTGGTTCTATTCGCCAATTTTACGGGCTATGTGCTTCCCTGGGATCAGGTTGCCTATTGGGCGACCAAGGTGGCCTCCTCCCTTGCCGAGTATATCCCCTTTATCGGTGGCGGGCTGCGCCGCTTCTTGCTGGGCGGTTCCCAGGTCGGCGTGGAAACCCTGCTGCGTTCCTTCGCTTTTCATGCCGGCGTGATCCCACCACTTATCGTGGGTTTTACTGGCCTGCACCTCTGGCGCATTCGCAAAGACGGTGGACTTGCCTCACCACCCCATCAACTAGGCGATAAAATCCCGGCGGATCCCTGGCTTTACCGCGCCGAAGCAAGCGTGGCGCTGCTAACCCTTGCCCTTCTCCTTTTTCTCGCCCTGGGAGTCGATGCCCCGCTCTTTGAGCGTGCCGATCCGAATCATCCGCCCAATCCGGCGAAAGCGCCCTGGTATTTTGTCGGTTTTCAGGAACTGGTCGGCTATTCAGCCTTTTGGGGTGGTGTTGCCGTTCCTCTGTTTCTTTTTATTTTCTTTGTGCTCTCGCCACACCTTGACCGAACTGCGAGTCCGCCGGGTATGTGGTTTGCCAGGGACCGCTTCCTGCTCAATGTCTTTTTTAGCGCTCTTCTGCTGAGCCAAGTCGGTTTTATCATTGTTGGACAATGGTTTCGTGGCCCCAACTGGGGCCTGATCTGGCCTTTTTAACGAACTGAATGGAGGTTTTTATGAAAACGAACATTTTTCGTCTGACTTCGATCATGGCTACTGTTTTGGTCTTCTTGTTGGCCGCGGGCCATGTATTTGCCGGCGATGACCAGGAATTCAACCGCATACTCAATCTCGGCATGGCCGACTTGACCCAGGAATCCCTGGCGCTTCTTGACAGCAAATACCCTGATGAAGACTGGGATGCTGTTAAATTCCCCCAGTATGTTTTTACCAGCGATTCGGTGGAGGCAGGCTACATGATTGCGGTAAAGGAGCCAGAACTTCTTAAGAAATTCAAGTGCTACTGCTTCTGCGACACCATGGGCCATGCCGATCTGAGTTGGTGCTTTCTCAAGAAGGGGAAACTCAAAAAAGGATTTGACGATCACGGTTCCGACTGCAACATCTGTTACGGCCAGGCCATGATGGCCCTTTTGTGGCAAGAGGCGGGTTTTTCAGCAGAAAGAATGACCCTCGGGTTTGAGAAAAAATTCGCCAAGCTGATTGAACAGTTTGGGAATAAATAATTGGGCAGAACGCACGGAGGAAGAGTGCCAACCTGCTTTTCCTGATCAGGAGTTAGTCATGGGATCTAGGCATCGCTCCATGCAGTCAGTCTGACGCTGACATGGATCGCCGTTTCTCTCAGAACCTGTTTTTCTCGTTCTTTCAGACGTCCGATTCATGGCACGGAACGTATCTAAGACCATGATACGTTCCGTGCCTCAAATGAAATCCGGTTCAGGGCAAAACGTTAAAGTGCTTTTTTTCAAGAACCCGTAATCTTTCCTGTAACACGCCAAGGCTCCTGATCCACCAGCCATAAGATAGACAAGCCTCGTCGGCCCAGACCAGCCTGGACGATAGAATGCGGTTGTTCCCCGACAAGCGATCCCCAACGAGGTCAATCTATGATGGCACATGGCGTTCTAGCCTTTTAGTATCAACAGCAGGCCATCTACATGGTGCTGATTGCCCGGCCAGGCCTACCAGCCTTTTTGATATGGCGCAAGCAAGGCATCAGTACTCTCCCTTTGGCAATTTGTCGCGACCTAAGCTTCGGATTGCTTTTCGCTCTTTCTTGCCCAATGCCACTTATGACTAAGAATTGGCACCAGGGAAAAGCCCCCCAACAGCACAAAGGAACCAAGGACTCTTGGCGAGACGATTCCAGCCATCGACTCAATGGAAGCAAGACTCGCTCCCGCGTTGACATAGACAAAAGCTCCCGGAAGAATGCCCACGAAGGTTCCCAGGAAGAACGTGCGAAGGGGCAGTCTTGTTAACGCCGCTACGAGGTTGATGAGAAAAAAGGGGAAAATGGGAACAAATCTCAGGAACAGCAGATAGTTTAGTCCATCCCTTTCAAGGGCTACATTCAGCGTATCCCATTTTGACCCGACCCTTTTCTGCGCCCATCCACTCAAAAGGTAACGAGACACCAGAAACGCACAGGTCGCTCCCAGGGTGGCTCCAGTTACAGCAAAAAGCGTCCCCTGGAAGACCCCGAATAGAGCCCCTGCAGCCAGGGAGAGCAGCAAAGCCCCTGGAAGGGAAAGCGCTGTCTGAATGATGTAGACCAGGATAAAAGCAATCGGAGTGATCAGCCGATTCCTGGCATAAAAGGCCTCCAAAGCATCCCGGTGCGTTTTAATACCTTCCAGCGACAGGAAGCGATTCAGGTCAAGGCCGATAAACAAAGCCACAAGTCCTGCCAAAATCAGGACCAAAAGGATTTTCTTTTTCTCCATGGGGTCTCCAGACATTTTAATGTGGAACGGATTTGCGCCTATTTCCCGTTATTCAACGAAACTGACTTTCCCGGCTCGATGCCAAAGGCGCGATTGAAGCGGGCACTAAAATTCTCCAGGGCGATGGCTGCCGTCAATTCCACCATCTGTACTTCATTTAATTGCGTAGAGAGCTTTTCAAAAAGTTCGTCCGTAACACGTGAAGGCGTGGCCGTGACAGCCTCGGCATAGGCCAGGACATTTTTCTCCAGGTCGGTGAACATGTCGCTGCTGCAGTAATTGGCAAGAGCAGCAATTTCTTCGTGGGTTATTCCCGCCTCACGGGCGAGACGATTCGTCAGATCAATTCAGAACGCGCACTCGACCTGCCGTGCCGTCCAATACATGGCAAGCCTCTTCAATCTCTCGGGCAGTTCACCCGGGGTGCGGACCGAACGGCCCAAGCCAAGGAACGATTTTAGAATGCTTGGTTTCCAGCCATACACCCACAGAGGGGTTGGTACTCCGCCAGAGCGCGATCCCATAATCTTGAACAGAACCCGCAACCAGACAGGACCTTTGGATTTCTCAATTCCAGCAATACGCATAGTTTTTTTCCTCCTATTTATTGACTTGTTTTCTTAACGCCCCCCAATGGCGCGGTTTAATGGCTTCGCGAGGCGGTTCGAATGGTCCTGTTGACGGGCAGTGCCTTGTTGTTGGCCCATTCAATCCAGGAACCGTCGTAATTTTCGACGCGGTACCCGAGTCCCAACAGAACCAGGGTCGCATAGGAAGAACGGATCCCGGTTTGGCAATGGGCCACGATGTCCTGCTCAGGCGTGATTCCGACCGCCGTGAGCAAGGCCCGAATCTCCTCCTCGCTCTTAAGTACACGGACACCGTCGACCTCCTTCTGCAGGTTCGTCCAATCCAGATGAACAGCACCGGGAATGTGTCCGCCGCGCTCGGCCCGAATATCGGATCCATCGAATTCCTTGTAGCTTCGCGTATCCCAAACCATCACCCCAGGATTTCCCAGACGGGTCAGAATATAGTCTGTCTCTGCCCGGATATCTCTGCCTGGCTGGCAATGATAGCCTGCCGTCGACACCACCTTCGTGGGGAGAAACGCTGTGGGGCCGTTTTCCTTGGCCCACTTGTTAAAACCACCATCCAGGACATAGGCCCGTTCGTGTCCGTGGTATCGGAGAGTCCAGATAAATCGTGCGGCGTACGGGTTGTCATCCTCGGCATAGGCGACCACGGTCGTATCCGGTGTAATGCCATAGCGATCCATTAGGGACGCGAACTCCGATACTGTTGGAACCAGGCTTTTGACCCCGCCCCGGGTGGACAGAAATTGCTGTTTCGGAATACTGAGCGCCCCGTCAATGTGACCGAGAAGATACATAGGGGTCACACGTACATCGACAATTTTGACCTGGTGCCGGCGCTTGGCCAGCCAATCGGTTGTCACGAAAAAATCACCCAGCTCGGCAAAGGCCGAAGAGGCTGAGAAGATGAGCCCAAGGCCCCCCAACAAAAATACCAACACAATCTTCCGCACAATACACCTCCGTCGAAAATGGTTTGTCTGCCCTCGAAACGTGCTTGCAACCATATTCTAACCCTACCATTTAAGTCAATAATAAATTCTTCTATACATCACTTTTAAGCAGTAGTTTAAACATGTCTGCTAATTTTATTTACGCACATTTTGGTGTGCTTTATCGGGCAAAGTGAGGGGATGAGTGCTTCGATTTTCGCGATGGGATATTGAATGGGAGAACTTGCAGGCGTTCGCACGCTTAGTGTTTTTGGAATCAATTATTTTAAAATATCGAGGACTAAAAGACGGGAAGAGCTGGGGTCTCGGTTTACAGGCTTTCTGGAGGGTTTTAGCTAGAGGCGCAAAAAGACGGACAGATATTGCATTCTGGCCGCAAAAAAGTCGTGTCGATTTCCAAGCGCACCAGACTCAAAGCCACGAATGAAGTTCGGGAATAAACAATCGGACGGAATGCACAGAGGTTGAATGACAGCCGGCTTCCTCTGATCAGGAGTTGGCCATGATATCCAGGCTTCGCTCTATGCTTGCCGCCCTGCCTTGACATGAATCGCGGAATATTCTTCATCTGGGAGAGAATATTCCGCACATCGGTTGCTGGCCGTTTCGCGCAGAAACTTTTTTCCGTTTATTTTCATACGCTTGCCCCATGGCAGATTCATGGCACGGAATGTGTTTAAGACAAGGGTACAGTGTGCCTCCATTGAGGCGTGGTCCTGGGTAAGACCTTAAAGTGCCTTTTTTTGCCAATGACTCATTCTGAAATGCGTTGCCCCTTTTCTCCAGAAGAAAAAGGTCAAATGAGCTGCAAAAAGCCATAGTCACTGTGGCATTCAAGGGCGCTCCACCATCCTGGCCTGACTACGAAAGCATGGGAAGTTCCACTGTCAACGGAAACGCTTATCCGATCTCAAGATGACTCAGATGTCTGATGACAAAGATTCCATAGAAAACCCTGATAAGGGGACAAAGGCACTTGAGGTGCAGATTAGGGCGGCTCGGGAGAAGGCCGAACTTTTTGACGCGATTATCCATGTCCTTCGGGAAGATTACGGAGTCACTGTCGAGAAAAAGCGTTTAGACAAGTCCTAGCACAGAAAAAAAACCAAAACGTGCGTATTTGCAGGATGTTCCATGAAATGGGCCTTCTGCCCTTACTGTGGCCACTCCCTTCCATCGCAGCCAAAGACCGCGCCAGCCTTCCCCACCAGTCGTGAACCATCACGGGAGCAAGATAGTCCGTAGGGACTGGTCAAGCTTAGACAATGCAGCGACATATGGGTTCAGATTTCTTTGGTTCAGAGCATTCAGGCTCATCAGGAAAACAGGTCCGACCCCGTTTTGCTATAGAAAAACTGACACTTACAACACTTCGGAAAAATACCCTTTCAGGGTAAACCTCTTCGCTCCGCCTTCGTCTAATGAGAAACTTTCTTTCCCAGGAGTAATCAATGCAAGCAAAAACCGTTTTTCTAAAGAGAATTCAGTTCTGGTTAGTGAGTGCCGGCATGGCTCTCCTTGTCACCGGCTGCGGAGGATCCGGCAGCAGCGACCCAGCGCCGGCTGAGCAACCGGCCCCGGCGTCGACCGTGATCGGCACGCTGAGTACAACGGACAGTGGCCAGGTTGCAACCCTGGCGGTGGTCTCCGAAACGCAGCCTACTCTCACTCTCGACGATAGCACCACGGAAATACCCCTTGGTCCTCAGGGGTATTTTGAGGTAAGGGGCATTGCCGACGGGGATCATTCGCTCTATCTGCACCACATGTCCGGACAGGTCACGGAGATCCCTTTTCGAATGCTGGAAGGACGTGGTCTGAATCTCGGCACCCTAACCATCCGAGACGGTGCTCTCGTGGAGCACACCGGATTTAACGGCTACCACTTCGGCTTTATCGATGAAAACGGGGACGGCATCAACGACAACTTCATCGACGCCGATGGCGACGGCATCTGTGATCGAGGAGGGCTGTACGCTGGGTATACCTACATGATGGAAGCAGGGTTCGTCGATGCAGACGACGATGGCATCAACGACCTGTTCCGCGACGCCGACGGCGACGGTATAAACGACTTAAACCAAATGGCCTACGGGCACGGGTTTGGTTTCGTGGACACCAACGGCGACGGCGTCAATGACCGTTTCGTAGACGCTAACGGCGACGGCATTTGCGACCTTACAGGCATGCCCTTCCGTCACTCCTTCGGATATCAGGACGAGAATGGGGATGGCATCAATGACCTTTTCGTCGATGCAAACGGCAATGGCTACAACGACCTGATCGCGATGCCCTATATGCCGATTCCTGGCTGGGTTGACTTGGATGGTGATGGGATAAATGACTATTTCAGAGACGCCAACGGTGACGGCATCGGCGATCTGTCTGACTTGCCCATGTCCTATGCCCACGGATTTGGCTGGGTCGATGCGAATGGCGACGGTATTAACGACCGCTTTGTGGATGCAAACGGGGATGGCATTAACGACTATGCGGGAGGCCCCTACGCAGAGATGTCCTATCGCTACGGATTCGGTAGCCGCCATCAGGACGACAACGGCGACGGGATCGATGACCAAACCGGCCGCCCCTATTGCATGGGTTTCGGTTGGGTTGATGCAAACAATGATGGCATAAACGATGCCTTCGTCGACACCAACGCAGACGGGGTCAACGACTTTACCGGATACCGCTACGACAGGGGTTACACCATGGAGTCCGGGCACCAGGGATATAGGGACGGAGCAATCGATTGGCCTATGCACGGCGGTGGGATGATGATGTAGTTCACTCCGCGCCCCGAAGCCAAAGCCCGCAGAATCCCACCGGAATCTGCGGGTTTTTTTTTACTGGAAAGTCGGAGCTCTTCGGACGAGTGTTCCTATAGACTTAACGGCGACTCCAATCACCTCATATTGCGGCGGATCAATCTGGTCTGTGTGGCCGAAGTGTTTTTGTGACCAATTTGAGTTTGACAAAAAAGCATTTTTTGTATAAAAACATACTGCATCCACCGGACAAATCCTATCCTGGCAGAAGATCAGTGACGATCCCGGTGCTTTACCCCTCAAAAAAGCCCGGAAGCTTGCTTCCGGGCTTTTTCTATTGTGCGCCAGCGCTTCGGTGTATCGACTCACCTCAAAAGGGCATCTGCTTTTTCAATCAAAACTTGGAGGGACTGGTTTGATGCCTCAACTGTTTTTTCCAAGTATCTCATTTTCGCCCTTTTCCACATTCATTATCTTTTTGGCAAATAACATGCCGTTTGCCACATTAGGGAAGTTTCTGGCATATCAGAAAAATTGGCCTAATGTGGCAAAATCTAGCATGTTTGCCACATTATATTTGGAAAAGTAGCAACAAACTGCGGACTCCTTCCCTGTCTAGGGCTATCTTTTTGCCACAGTAGGGAAAATCGGCACCTGTTTGCCACATTTACTGTGGCAAGACCTTCGTTATGAACGATTGGGCAAGATAGCTTTTTTGGGGACTTTTTGCCCTTACAGACTGGCGTTGCTGCCTGTTTGCCACAGTATGGAAAATTGGCACTTGTTTGCCACATTTACTGTGGCAACCTTTCCTTTTTCCATCTTCCTGAAATCATCATATCACCCCTTGTTTATCGAAATATTAAGGGAAAGGCCTGTTAAGTCCCCCAGGCCGCTGACAAAGTCCCCATTATTTTGGCAGGGACTTTGGTTATTTAGTGCACCAGTCAAGGCGCTACGCGCAATGCCTCGCGCGCACAGCCAAAGCCTTTCAGGACTGGCCAGTATGTTCCTGTGATCGAAGAGGAGTGAAATTGCTGGTTCGGGGACTCAAAAAGACTCTTTTTCCAGAGCGGTTTTGAGGAAAAGGAGGGTAAGGTGCTCACAAACAGAAAAGCCCGGAGATCCGGGCTTTTCTGGGTAAATACTCGGCGGTTTGCACTGACCAACAAAGTTCAGGAGGGAGCCAATCCGAGCCTACAGGACAGAACTATATCAATCATCAGCGATTGTCAAGGCGGGTTGACGTCTCACCGCAGACAGTAAAAAATCGTCAAACCCTACATAGACCAATACCCATTATTTTCTCAAGGCTTCTATTTCATCTAGCCGCATTACGTTCGGAGAGAAGAGTAATCAACCAGGTATTTAGAGACACGCCTTCCATTTCAGCTCTTTGAACCAAAGAGCGGTGCAGGCTTTTGGGCATTCTAAGTCGCACCTGGCCACTATAATCGGCAGCCTTTGTGGGCTCGGGGAGGGCCGTTCCTGCGGTCCGAAGAGACTCAACGAGAAGATCAAGTGCGATGTTTGCTTCTTCAAGAGCATTTTCGGTCGTCTCTCCGAACGCAGAAAACCCTGGGAAATCTGGACAGGTTACTATAAATCCGCTGTCTTCATCGCTCCACAAGAACCGGAATCCGTACTTGGCCATTTTGTGCCTCTTTCCAAAGCGAAATCATTCTAGGTGTATTTTCGGCCTTTATCTGGCTTCAGCAAACATGGGGAACAGATTATTGCCGTAACAAGAGTCCGATCGTCATCTCTGGAATCCCTTCAAAAAAACCTGGCCTACGTCTGAAAAAAGTCCTGATTTTTTTGATCCGGATCATCCTAAGTTTCGTGGCAAATAAAAAGGAAAGACAAACCTACAATTCAACGATCCCTGCCGTTTTTCTCTCGTCCCTATCTTTCCATTGGGTGAATGGCCAAAACAACTTCCTCGGCTGGCAGGGGGCGACTGAACAGGTATCCTTGCCCCATATCACAGCCCTTCTCTTTCAGAAACTGGTGTTGTTCCTCCATCTCAATGCCTTCACCAACAACCTTCAGGCCCATGGTGTGCGCCAGTGCGATGACAGAAGAGGCGATGGCCGCGGCAACAAGCGGGCGGGAGAAACGGTGTGGGGATGTTCCGCTTTGATCAATCATCGGATGCACTGGTTCTGTTTGAGGAGATGGGTTCATCCAAACCAAAATCCCTTACACACCCGTAAAAAGCCGTCTGCAGCAATACCGAGAAATATAGTCATATGAATCGAAAATCCCCCGATTGATTTCCATGTTTTTTCCCGCCCTCCATCTGCTTCTTTTCCACACTTATTATCTGTTTGGCAAATGACATGTCGTTTGCCACACTAGGGAGGGTTCTGAAAGTGCGAAACCTTGGCCCCTAGTGTGGCAATGACCATAGTGTTTGCCACACTTAATTTGGCAAACTGATGGAAAACGGTTTTGTCCTTCCCTGTTAGGAGCAGCCATTTGCCACACTAGGTAAAATCTACCACCATTTGCCACACTGAGTGTGGCAACCGGCCTCCCCCTTTGTAAACACTTCATATCTTCAAAGGGAAAGGGGGCCTTTAAACCATTTTTTCGATTTGATCGTCACAATATCCAGAATCAAAAAATCCGGCCTAAGTCCAAAAAAATCCCACACAAGTCGGAAAAAACCCAGAAAAATTTTCCCTGTTTTTATTTATTTGATTTCCCTAACTCAATTTTTTCCGACTTAGGCCGATTTTTTTCCGACTTAGGCGGGATTTTTCGTTTTTCAATTTTATGCGAATCAGGTATTCAGTTTACAGGAGTAAAAGTCCTCAAGAAACCCTGTCAAGCAAATTGGCAGACATCACCAAGCCCACCAGGTCAGGTATTTCCTGGCCTTACTGCCGACGGCTTCATCGTGACAGCGAAACAGTCCATTCTCAATGGCATCCCTGATGATCCTTGACGCCATGGAGCTGTTCTTTTCTTCGATCCCGAACCGTTCCCGCAGGGTGGTAGTGGTCATGAAATCCTGTTGGACATAACAAAGGCAAACATGCAAGTAGCAAGCACAAATTCGGTCTTCCTTATCCATGCCCAGAATTCACGATGGGAAAAAAGAACCGCCCTGGCTTGTTCGTCAGTGGTTTCAAACAGTGGGGCAGGGAGTTGGTAGAATTCACAACCCTATCGACCCCGCTACCGCGTTCCCCACAGACGCCGATGCGCCGTGTGAAGGGGGATAGTACTTCATTGCGGGATTTCGGCGGGCTGTCAAGAAAGCGGTCGGTTTTTACCAACGACAGGCCTGGGTTGGTGGTACCCATGGCTTGGATGCGTTATTGCCTGCCCTAAATCCCTGATTCCATTGAATCTCAAGTCTAGCTATACGCGCCTACCCGAAAAGCTTGACATTTTGACTGGTTGTGTCAAACTTCAAAGCAGCTCATCTACCACGTGTAGAAGGAGTAACGAAGCCGTCCCCCGGGGCGGCTTCAGCTTTTTGAGCCTTGGTTTCGCCAGTATTCCTCATATTCCTTCCGCAATTTCCGTTGCCGGTGCGGCTGTTCAACCAGATAGGCCGTCCACGGCAGAATGTAATCCCCGCGATCCGCCAGAATGACCAGGTAGCTTTCCTGCACCAGCCACAAACACACCCGTTCCTCCCTGCCTCGCCGGTTACGCCAGACCTTGATTGCCGGGTCCGTGTCCCGCTCGATAATCGGCTTTGGCCAGCGGATACGCTCGCAACGCCTGAAATCCGGGGTCCGTTCTTCCTCCACCTCACCCTCTTGAATCATGTGCCAGAAGGTCGCCTCTTTGCCGTGGGTCATGGGGTGCCGTTTCAGGCCGAGCCGTCTCCCTTGAAAGAT
Organism: Desulfuromonas sp. KJ2020; assembly: GCF_024197615.1. NCBI lineage: Bacteria > Pseudomonadati > Thermodesulfobacteriota > Desulfuromonadia > Desulfuromonadales > Desulfuromonadaceae > Desulfuromonas > Desulfuromonas sp. KJ2020. The sequence continues at coordinate 1,636,428 of NZ_JAKUKE010000001.1, read as the reverse complement.
TGGCTTGGTGTCGACGAAGTCCTGCTTGAACCAGGCATAGAGGGCACCCAGATAACGATCCCAGTCGCCGCCATGGCCACTAAAAAGGACCAGCGGCGGCAGCCAGTTGGGAGAATCGCTCATCCCTGCACCTCGGCCGCGTGCCAGCGAAAGAGGTTCATCTTTTCCTCGCGCAGCAGGGTGGTGCGGGTCAGGTCGTAGCCGGAGCGCTGCCGCATCCGCTCGATCACCGCCATTTTCCCGGCATTCCCCCGCAAGCCTCGGTTCAAATAGGCCACCGCGCCGATGAGCAGGTCGGCCAGTTGCAGTTGCTCGATCTCGTGGGAATGAACAAGTTGCAACCGCTCGATCACCTGCCGCGAGAAGTCGTAGCGGTCGTTGCACAGCACCTCGTGCAGCTTGGCCGCCTTCCGCGCCCCGCGCGTGTCCTTGATGTCGAGATAGAGACGGTAGCGGGCATCGGGCCGGAAGATGACCTTGAGCATGTCGAAGTACATCTTGTAATACCAGCCGTCGTGGTCCTGGCCGGGAAAGGCGTCGTGGCGAAGCAGGGATTTGTCGGGCACGATCAAGGCCCGGAAGTTAAGGTCGTCATCATCGAAAAAATAATCGACCAGCTCCAGATAGAGGGCCTTGCCGGCGGGCGAAACCTTGGTCCACTTCACTTCAAAATGAGGCGGGAGCCCGTGTTTTTGTTTGATCTCCCGCAGCCGGACAGCGATCTCGCGCGTCTTGTCCATTGGGCACCAGACAGCGCCCAGCACCATGGCCTTCTGATGGTCGTTTTCCAGATGGCAGGATTCGTCGCAGTAGATGTTGAAAGTTTCGCTCATTCCATCCCCCTTACGTCACCGTCACCTGGCCGTTCATCAGCATGGGCAGGAGCCAGTCGCGGAATTGAGTGAAATGGGCGCCCCGTAGATGCCTATAGGTAGCAGGAGAAATCATGGCGCCAACTCCCTGAGCAGCCATTCAAGCTGGTTGCGGGCATCACCAATAATCGCCAGATAAGACCGAAATTGAGTATCTGACTGGTATTCGCGAGCCAAGGACTGATCTACCGCCCCTCCCAATATCACGATATCCATTGGTCCGTGACTTGGGGTCAGGTCATCCCGGTACTTCTTGACCTGGGCTTCGGCATCTCGTCCAACGCTGTCGCTAGGCCGCTTAAACTCAATCAACAGCTTTCTACCATCGACAGATTGCCCGAGAAAAAGGTCAGGCCTTTTTTTTGCGCGCGATTTCTTTCCGCCCTTGGTGAAATAATCGTCAATTATTGTCTTGAGTGTTTTGTTGGAGGCAATAACGCTATACTGCGGACCGATAACCCAAAGATTGTGTTCGAGAGCGTGGTGGACATCCGCTTCGAGGGTGCTTTTGTCGCGAACGATACGCTCGAACTCATCCAATACATGCAGACGATTTCTGGCTTGCTTGACCATCACCGCCATGTCCACCATTCCGAATTCGGCAAGACACTCCGCTATGGTAGCAACATCCGAGCCAGCCGCAGTTGCGATTTTTTCACAGATTACAAAATATTCATCCCGCTCCAAGGCATCCAGCACCAGACCGACAAGCAATTTGACCTTATCATCTCCCTCCGGGAAGTATTTTTGAATCACCCGTTCGACCGCCTCGGCTGCATATTGTCTGCGATGCTCAGGGAGGGTCTCGATTCGCGCTTTGACGATCTTGGCAAGCCTCGCCTTAGCTGCACTTACTTCAGTCTTGCAGACTTCACGAATATGGGAAGACACCACTTCCCGAACAGTCGTTTTTATCTCTTTGAGTGGCAGACTGTTTTGAAAAATTTCTCCCCAATCGGAAGTAACGTGGTTGTCAAGACCATTTGCCTCGATTTCTCCCCAGATTCTGTTTCGTACTTTTTCTGGCAGATCCTCTTCCTCATCGAGACCGCAGAATGTAGGCCGCCCAACCACCTTGCCGCCGACTCGATAGACAAAGCCTGCCTCTGATTTTGATAGAGGTTTCTCCGTGATGGTCCAACTCACGGTAAATGGTCCGATCTCAGGATGATTAAAATTTGCTGTTTTTGTCTCACCACCAAGATCTGAAACCGTCAATGGCTCTTCGTTTACAAAGACCTGAAAGTCTGCCTCCCTTGAATATTCGCGGACAAGCATTCGTCGGAGGATATCAGGGCGAGGGAATTCTTTTGACTGGTCTAAATCTGTCAGCGTTATAGTCGTGCCACGATCAGATTTTTCGATTTGCTCCGTCATAATCGGGAGATCAATCTTTTCAAGGTCATTACTACGGTGAACAGCGAGAAGATGATTTTTGTTGATTGAAAGCGCTGTCAACTCTCCTCTAGAGCGAGTTTCCAATTGCATCGTGTGCGCGGCCGCGAGTCCAGAGAATTTACCAATGCCTTTCCTTCCCTTGACAAGTCTCCGCTTTCCGGAGGTTCGCGAATCTTTACTTCGGGACAGGCGATCATTTGCTATCTTCAGATAAATTTCTCGAACTTCTTTATTTGTCATTCCCACGCCATCATCCTTGATAATGATTGGGTCTTTTGTCAGCGGTTCAGGCAAGGTAACCCAAACTTGAGACGCATCCGCATCCCAAGCGTTATCGACAAGTTCACAAAGCGCTTTTTCAGATGATGAATATGTCGAGCCCAGAATGGATGTTAGCTTCGGGTCAACCCCAAATCGAGCCGGTTTTGTCATACCAATTCACCTATCAGGTTGCGTAGTTGATTTGTTGAATACCGTAGCAGTTATCCAGAGCAATTATGAGTTTTTCCATACCCCCCTCCCCACTTATTCCACCGTAACTTGACCGTTCATCAGCATGGGTAGAAGCCAGTCACGGAGTTGGGTGAGGTGCTGGTTTTCCTGGGCATTATTTGTCATTCGTTTTAACAAGGAGGCAGCCGTTTTTTCATACTGCAGCAAGAGTTCCTTAGGCGGCAATGGCAAGGAAAATGTCTCTAACGTGCCTGCGTCGATACGCTTTCTTCCAGAAGTTCCTGTCATATTGGAAATGGCAAACTGCCTGAAGGATGCCGATCTACTCAGTTGTGCAGCAAATGCGCTCAGAGAGGATTCCTTGCCGCGGATCACGATGAATTCTGTCGAGCCAAATCCAACCTCGCCATCCCTCATCAGTGAGATCAGTGCTGTTTTGCCATTCTCCAAACAAGGGGTGATTCTGGCAACCACCACATCACCATTCTGAAATTTCATTCCCCCGGCAAACCGTTTGAGTTCAGGCGGATTGGTCATAAAACCTGTCACCGGCAGCGAATTCATGTCGATATAACTCGCTTCCTTGTTCACTGGCAGAGCTAGGCCGGGATTGAAATCGAACAAATCGGCCGCTATACCGGCCTTCCACCCCGCCGGAATCTCCCGTTTCAGTGTGGGGTTGTAGACCATCTTGCCGCCGGAGGATTTGTAGGGCTTGCCGTTTTGGGCGGGCTTGCCGGAAGCGAAGTCGAAGGGGAAGTCGAACTGCACGAACCAGAAGTCGTACAGGATTTTGGCCATCGCCTCCAGCTCGGTGTTGATGCGGTTGTTGCAGTCGATTTTGGCGTCGAGGGCGGAGAGGACGGCGGCGATTTTTTTTTGGGCTTCAATTCCCGGTAATGGGAATGCAATATTCTTTAACGCACCTATAGGTAGTTGTGGTTGGGCACTACCGGAGCCATTTGAGAAAACCTGTTTTTTGAAAACATCAGACCTGAGAAAACAATATAGGTAGTAGGGTGCTATGTCTTTTGGATTGGCGCGAAGAAGGACCATCCCGGAATTGATTCTAATGTTTTGAAATGGAATAGACTCGCCGTAGAAAGCAACATTCCCAACCGTACCTCTCGTGGTTAAAACGATATCATTTCGTGTTGCCTTACCCTTACGTAATCGAACGTCTTTCTCCTTTGAAATGAAATCGGTTTCGCTAAAATCAAAGCCGGACTTGGTGACATTCCCAGTATTCAGAAAAGCGCAATGTCCACTTTTCACAAACTCTGATTTCTGGGGGTAGTTAACTCCCCTGTCTCCGTCTATGATTTGCAACGCTGCATTCTCAAATTGTACGAGCGGAAACCTACTCATACCGCAACCCCGCCAACTGCTGCCGAATCTCCTGCTCCAGCCCCGCCGACTCCTTGAACAGCCTGTCCAGATTGTCGGTAAAGCCCTGCATCTTCGCCGCAAACTGCTCCGGCGTCAGGTCGACGTATTCGATCTTCACCTCAAAATACTGCCCGGCGCTGAGAGAATAGTTTTTGGCGACGATCTCGTCATAGCTCACCACCACCGAGAAATCCTCCACCGCCTCCTTGGCGTTGAAGGTAGCAATGATCCGATCTTCCTCTGCTTCGGAGAGCAGGGTCTTCTGGTTCTTGCCGTCTTTGACTTTGGTGCCAAGACTGGAAGCATCGATCAGCACGACGCCCTCCTTGTTGGCGTCGTCGATGAAGAGGATGGAGACGTTGGTGCCAGTGGTAGCGAAAATGTTGCTGGGCATGGAGACCACCCCGGCCAGCATCTTCTCATCCACCAGGTGCTGGCGAATCTTCTTGTCGATGCCGGATTGCGCGGTGATGAAGCCGGTGGGCACCACAACGGCAGCCTTGCCGCCGGATTTGAGGGAATGGACGATGTGCTGGAGGAAGAGCTGGTAGATGGCCATCTTGTCCTTAGCCTGCTTGGGAATATTGGGAACCCCGGCAAAAAAGCGGACCTGGTGCTCTTTGGTATCCAGCTCGTTGCGAAAATCAGAGAAATCCATTTTGAAGGGCGGATTCGAGACGATGTAGTCAAACTGCTTCAACGCCTTGCCGTCCCGGTGGTAGGGGTGCAGCAAGGTATTGCCCTGAATGATGTTGGGAATAGAGTGAACCAGATTATTGAGAATCAGGTTCAGTCGGAGCAGACTCGATGATTTCTGCGAGATATCCTGCGAGTAGATGGCGCAGCGCTGCTCGCCGATAGCGTGGGCCAGGTTCATCAAGAGGGTGCCGGAACCGGCCGAGGGGTCGTAGCAGCTGACGTTACTGATCTGGCCGCGCACTTCTTCAGGCACCAGGATGGCAGCCATGATTTTGGCGACGGCGTGCGGGGTGTAATACTCGGCATATTTGCCGCCACTGTCCTTGTTGTAATCCTTAATAAGGTATTCGAACAGGGCGGCATAGAAGTCATACTTCTGGGTAAAAATGCTTTCGAAGCTAATATCTCCAATCTTGTTGATGATGGCACGACAGAAGGCATCGCGCCTGGAGGGGTCGCTGATGTATTCGCTCACCCGGTCAAACAAGGTGACCTTGGCTCCGCCGTCGGTTTTGACTGCAAAGATATCGTTGTTGCTGATGGCGATGTCGCGCAGGGTGTCATCGAAGAGTTTTGCAAACTCCGGATCGTTCTGGCGGTTCCACAGGTGGGCGATGAAGTGCTCGGGCTTGAGGCGGGCGGTGTCAGGGCCCATCTGCAGTTGCAGCATCTCAAGCTCGTCGGCGGTCATATCGCTGACTGCCTTCTCCCATTTCTTTTCCTGGTTCAGCTCAGGGCTGATTTTCTTAGCTTCGAAAGCGAATTTGTCGTTGAGAAATTTATACAGAAAAACCTGGGTGATGATCTTGAACTCGTTACCATCGTTACCGAGGCCGTAGGCGGCGCAGATGTTCTTGAGGCTGTCGATCAGTTGTCGGGTGCTGTTTGTAAAATCCTGCGTTACCAAGTGTGTGCTCCTGTCCGTGTACCTGAAATAAATTCGTTCATGTATTCGGTGACTACCAATTGATTGATATCCTGGAAAGCTTTCGGGTTGAGTTTAATTTTTCCAAGTGCCTTGAATTCGCTGATCACCAGCGGCATCATCATTCGCTCGAAATAGCTTTCATTGGCCAACAGCTGGGTGTTCCGCAGAACCTGGTCATCAGCTTTCTGCTTAACCCCGGACAGTGCGGCAAAAAGACTGCGCTCGGTCTCAGACAACACCCCACGCTCCCGTAGTCGCTTGTGAATGCGGGTGTATTTGGCGTCGCCCTGGTATTTGGCGCGAAGCTGGTTGTTCAGGCGGTTCAATTCCTTGACCTGGTCGCGAATCGCAGTCACCGACCCGATGTTAGCCGTCATTTCCTCTTGGCTGACTTCATTCAGTTTTTTCTTCTTGAAGAGCCGTTCCAGCTCTTCTTTAAGTGAGATGAATCGGGGATCCTGCTTGTCGAAGTTATCGGCTAGAGCCTCTCGGGTCTGGCGCAGGGTATTTTTCAGCGTGTCAGCGAGTACCAGCTCTTCTTCGCGCACCTTCGTGAACATGAAGAGCACGTCTTCAAAGGCGAGATTGAGCAAACCGGTAGTGTCGGTATCCGATTCAAGATCCTCTTTAAGGTTTAGCAGGTCGAGGTGGTTATTGGTCTCCCGGTAGAGTTGGTTGAGTTTTTGAAAATCGAGTTGATCAAGAAAGCTGTATTCCCCTTGCAGGCGGATCAGATTATAGAGGCTGCGGGCATCAGCCAGGGCTTTTTTGAGGGCGAGCACGGTAGAGCGGTCCTCAATTTGGCTGATCTGCCGGGAGAATTCCTCGGCGTTTTCAATATCGAAGCTAAACAGAATATCCTTAATCTGCTCAATTTCGCCCTGGATCTCCTCGGCGGATTTGAACAGATGGGAGTAGTGTTCCTGTTCATCGCCCAGTTCTTCATTGAGTTCCTTCAAATAACGCTGGTTCGTTTCCTCGAATTCTTTGCTGATGTCGGCGAAATCGACCACGTAGCCGTAGCGGAAATCCTTGTAGGGACGGTTGACCCGAGTCAGGGCCTGAAGCAGGTTGTGTTTACGGATGACCCGCCCCAAATAAAGTTTTTTCAGCCTGCGGGCATCAAAGCCGGTAAGCAGCATATTAAAGACAAACAGCAGGTCGATTTTGCCTGACTTGAAGTCTTCCACCCAGTCTTTTCTATCCTGTTTGCTACCGATGTCGTGCAGAATCAGGGCGGCGTTTTTTACCTTGTTGGCCTGCCTTCGAGCATCCAATGCGGTCGCAGGCTTTTGTGCCGCCAAGGGTAGATCGTCACTTCCGTAAACGCCGTCGTACCTAGCTGTTTCTGCATGGCGTTTTGCCTGAAAAATTTCAAACATCTTCTTCGCCTGCTCGGCGCTGTCACAGATCACCATGCCGCCGATACTACCGTCGTTCAGTACACCTCGGCTCTTCTCGAAATCATGAATAATGTAATCGAGCATCGGCTCAACAAAACGTGGATGGGCGTAAAGGATGTCTCTCTTGATATCCCCTTGTTGGAGATGCACTGCGTTCAGTGCCTCTTTCAAAGAGAGCTTGTAGTTGGTAGCGATCTCGTCCCGGATAAGCCGCAGGGTGTAGCCGTCGGCAATGGAGGCGTTGTAGTAGTACTTATGAAAATAATCACCAAACAGAACGCGGGAGTTGTAATCATCTCCCAGCAATGGTGTGCCAGTGAGTCCAATTTTGATGGCGTTCTCGTCAGACTGGCTCAGGTTAGCAAGAAAGCTGCCCTTAGGATTGTAACTGCGGTGGACCTCGTCGAGAAAATACACGCGCTGGATGCTGACGTCGTAATCCACGGTACGCACTACGTCTGGGTCATCCTGGAATTTCTGGATGTTGACCACGGTAATCTCCGGCCTGCCGGAGTCGTTGTGAATCGCCTTTGTCGCCTTGATATCGCGGGTGAAGGCCTCACGGGTATCGATAGTGTGTACCGTAAGCCCCCGTGCTGAAAACTCCCGCTGGGCCTGGATGAGCAGGTCGATCCGGTCAACGATGAAGTAAAACTTGGGAATGATTTTGCGCTGCTGAAAATAGTCGGTCAGAAAGCGGGTGTTGTAGTAGGCCAGCGCGGTCTTGCCACTGCCCTGAGTATGCCAGATGATCCCTTTCCGTATCCCGGCATCAAGCTTGCCCTCGATCGCCTTGGTGGCAAAGAGTTGCGGGTAACGCATGACGTGCTTGTGCAGGCCGTCGTCTTCGTTCACGTAGACCAGGGCATATTTTAACAGAAACGCCAGGCGGTCTCGGCTAAACAGGGAGGTGCAGATGCGATTGGTCGGTGTATCGGGAGACTTATTACTGATGAATTCTGGGCTGTGTTTGATCGCGGTCAGATTGTTGTCCCTGAGAACCTCATTTTCCACCGCTTCGTCTTCTTCGGCGAGTAAATCGGTGAGATTCAGGTTTTCCTCTTCGCGAAAATAATTGAAGAGGGGGGTATCATACGAGGGACTGGCGTAAAAAGCCCCTTCAACGGGCTGGGGTGAGCCGTCATCGTACTCCATGTTATTGGAGAAGACCATCAATTGGGTGATATTGATGAAGCGACGGAAGCGATGGTTGCGGCATCGAGTGATGATACGGGTACGCTCGGCCAACACGCCTTCTCGATTATTAGGTTTTTTGACCTCGATGAAGACCAGCGGCATGCCGTTGATGAGCAGGGTGATATCGGGCCGGAACTCGTCGTCACCGTTTTTGCAGGGCAGTTCGGTAACGACGTGAAAACGGTTATTTGAAAAATCGACGAAGTCAATCAGCCTAACACCGGATCGTTCCGTGAGCATTTCGTAGAAAGCTTCACCGAGGTCCTCGTTTTCAAGCGAGAGCTTGACGTCGGCCAGCAAGCGATTGACATCATCAATGTTTAAATCTGGGTTTATCCGAGCGATTGCAGATCGAAACAGGTCGGGAAAGATGTTGGTTTCTTCATCCCAGGTGGCATTTTTGAGGGAAATGTAAGCATAACCAAGCCTGGCTAGGTGAAGGATGCAGGGTATCTTGACCCTTGAATCTTCGTTGAATACCATTTGACTAATCCCCCCCTCCCCTTCCTCAAAAACAAATTTGAGAGGTGGTCGTCAATATCAAAACAACTGGCCAACGAAATGACCCTTTTCGCCGGCCTGCCCGTTTGATTGACGAAATAAATTCAAAGAAAGAACTATCTGCGTGCCGCTCTTCTGTCTTACTGAAGTTCAACAACTACTTCTAGCAAATTATCCCGCCGGTGCCTATCAGGAAAAACCCTAGAATCACATTTAATTTCCCATCGTCGGTCAACATCGCCAGATGATTTTGAGAGGCAAATAGCGTTCCCCTCATGCAGTGTTAAGTGACAACCGTACCACCTTGAAATCAATACTTTCCATGAGCGACTGCATGCTGCTCTACTTATGACCACTGACTTTAATCAGCGACATTTTTTGCCAAGTGGTGGCTACTCGCGAGGCCTGGAAAAATCACAAAAAGTTAAGCGGTAATTCGAAAAAGTACCGAAAAGGACGATATTCGGCCCTTTTCTGTGCAATTTTGACCACAAAAATCGTGTCAGAATGACCCTACTTAAGAATAAAGGAGGGCACATGGCAGATTTTTCATTTTCGAGTCTCATTGATCACTATCCACCATTCATCGAGCGCCGCCAAATTAGCACCTATTTCGGGTGGCTCACGCCTAGCAGTCTGCGCAATCTAGATTGCGCAGGCAAGGGCCCAGAAAGACTAAAGGTCGGAAAAACAGTAATTTACCCTACGGACAAACTATTGGCGTGGCTGGATGATCGCGCCCAGTCTCCATCATTCAATTTAGGTAAGCCCAGCACAGATGACCGTCCCAAAAGACAGACCACGGCCAAACGGGGCCGCGGTCGCCCCAGGAAAAAGGCCCACACGGCCAAGGCCACCTAAATGATTGAGGGAAAAGAAAAATCAACCCTCTGTCCCTCCAAACGAAAAAAAACGAAGCAGACCAGAGTGGCAGGTGTGTTATACACCATTGACATACACGGACCTATCACTGGAAGATGCTGGAAAAAACTATGTCACATTGATCCCAATACTTTTTCCTCAGGCGGCCATTGGCGCCCTTAAAAAGCAGCTTGGGAAAGAAAGTGTCTTCAAAACCGTTATCCCTAAAAACCCGGCCTTTTGGGATGCGGAAAAAGACCAGAACACCATTATAAGGCAGGCCCCGAATTCAACAGGAGCGAAGAACTTTCGCGCTCTTGTTGAAGAGTTTTTGGCGGTAGTTGATATGGAGGAAAAGGCCCGTGGCTGAAAAGCATTGGCTGGATGAGCACCTCGACAATCTCTTCGGAGAGGGTCCCATTGACCCTGACACTTTCTCCTCAAAGGATTTGGAGCGAGATCGTCGTATCAGGGAAAATATTCAAAAAATAAATTCATCAAGGTTTGCCAAAGGCGACAAAAAAGAAGCTCCAGTGTCACCCTTGTCAGCCACTAATGTCACCCTTGTCACCCCTGAGTGTCACCCTTGTCAGCCACCAGTGTCACCCCTGAGTGTCATCCTTTGGAGGATTTAAAGGAGAGTGATTTTCCTCTCCTTGATGAATATTCATATTCGCGGGCAATTAAATTTTTTAAAGGGTCCGCACAAAGAAAAATAATCAAATATATACAAAGAGCCAACCAGCGAATTCTGTTTACATCATCCTCGGAAATAGCTGAAGAATTAGACATTTCCCAAAGTATGGTTAAAAAAACTTTTTACAAATTGCAGGAAGCCGGGATTATTTTGGCCGGAGCTCAATCGTATGATCGTAAGAAAAGGATGCACGGTCAAAAAATCATTTTTTGTGGGCCATTAGATGAGGAAAAAGAAAGAACAGTGTCACCCTATAGTGATACCCCTCAAGGGCAGCCACTATCCCCCTCTAAGATAGAAAGATCTTTAAAAGATAAAAATCTATCTATCTTAGAAACGATGGCTGAAAAAATTTTGTCATGGACGGACGAGCAAATGCAGCAGTGGTATCCCTTGCTTGCCAGGGCGGGATTCAGATCGGCTCAGATTCAACAGATTGTCGAAAATCTCCAGGCCCGGCTTAAACCTCTGGACCTTATCCCAGTCTCCCTGGAATACGCCGAGTGGGAATTGGCTCATGGAAAAATGGTCGATAAAGAGGGCCGCGCTGTCGAAGACCCGGCTTCCTTTGTTTTTTCTAGCCTGAGTCTTCGAGGTTGCTACCGCCGTCCAAAAGGATACAAAGACGAGTTGGAAGAAGCTCTGGATGCCGAAAAAAATCGGCAGGCAAAAAGAGAAAAGCTAGAGGAGGAAGCCTTTCAAAACTGGCTCGATTCCCTGTCCGACAAAGACAAGGAGGAATACGAAAGAGAGAGAACCGGCAAAGCCTTTCCGGAACCAGCCTCTATTTTCTTGCGGGCTAAATGGAAAGAGGTTGCCGGCAAGTACGGAAGTGTACCTGAAATCCCGTAAAGTCAGTTGGGCCTGTCCAGCGGGACATTAGGTACAGCCCTGAACGGGATATAAGGTACACCCTGCGGATCGCAATAAAAGCCTCAAAAAAACGTACCTGATATCCCGCAGGAGATAGAGAGTATCTTACCTGCATGTTGCATGAACCCTATTGACGGGATATCAGGTACACCATCACGGGCTGATTGCTCAATTCAAGCGCAAATGTACCTGATATCCCGTCTGTATCCACAAAGAGCGATTTACGGGATATCAGGTACCAGCGAAGACTACTACGAGATATTAGGTACTCGCTGCGCTTTCTAATAAAGGCGGTTAAATCTTTTTATGTAAAGAGCTGTTGTCCCAGTCGAACACTCTCCGGTTGGACCGCACATTAAAGAAATTCCTGACAGGCTTCCGGGAGAGGGTGATGGCTCGGGGACAAAACGGGGACAGTTTCTAAAATGACACAAAATGATCCAATAAAATTTACGGGGACAAAACGGGGACACTGAATTGTCCCCACCAAGGTTTTACACACAAAAAAAGGACTTCCAACAGTCTTTCAACCATCAGAAATCCCTTGAATTTTTGGCGCGCGATACAAGATTCGAACTTGTGACCTTTGGCTCCGGAGGCCAACGCTCTATCCAGCTGAGCTAATCGCGCATGGGCTGTTCTATATAAACCATCTCCTGCCGAATTGCAACCGCATTCTTGTGATGGGGCTGTTCGGGGCGGCACCTTATTCTTCCTCTTCGTAGGTCTTGCGAATAAGCAGCAGCACGAAACCGGCCAGCACAAAAAAACCGACGACAATGGCACCGTAGACCTTGCGGCCCGCCAGTTCGTCGAGAATGGTATCGACTTGCTGCCGCATCTCGCGCAGGGATTCCCTGAATTTTCCCGTTTCGGCTTTTATTTTCAGCAAATCGACGCTGTGAAAGAGTCGGTGGTATTCGTTACGCAGCGAGAACAGTGACTTCTGCAGGGTGTCAGTGGCTACTCCCTGGCCCTGCAGCAGATTCAACTCTTTTTCCAACTCGGCGATTTCATGATCGGTAGCGGCCAGGGCGCGGCGAATTTCGTCTGCGCGCTCATACCCGTGGCATTGCCCGCAGGTTTGGGAATTGATCAAATCTGTGCTGGCCTTTTTGATGGGGTGGGCAGCATGGCAGGTCACACACTGGGGACCTGCTCCTTTGGGGGCCTTGCCATGCGCGCTGGCGAGATAGTCTTCGAGTACGCCGATATGGCAGCGGCCACAGAAGTCGGCCACCTGTGAAGGGGTCGGCACCCCGACAAATCCCCTTTCGGGACTCATCGCCATTGGGGCATCCGTGGGGTCGCCGCCGTGACAATGGTGACAGGAGATGCCCTGCTCGGCGTGGATACTCTGGCGCCACTGGGGTACAGGTTGGCCGAGCCGACCGTCCTGACCGCCGTGACACTGCAAGCAGACAGTCGCTTGAGCTGGTTTCGTTACGGCCGCGGCTGATATCGACACCAACAGGAAGGTCACTAAACTCATCAATAGACAGACAGCTATTCTCATGAGTGGTGCCCCCACAGGGAAATGGCGACAAACAGGAGCAGACCGAGGACAAAACAGGTGACAAAGAGCGGCCTCTTAGCGGGGCGGCGTTCTGGCCCGCGGTCGATGAAAGGCAGGAGCGCCATAAAGGTCATGGCGGCCCCTTGGGCGGCAAGCCCCAGGAATTCGTTCGGGAAAATTTTCATGGTCTGATAGGCCCACAAAAAATACCACTCGGGCTTGATGCCGGGTGGCGTCACAAAGGGATCGGCGGGGCTAAAGGCAGCCGGCGGGATAAACAGGTGGGGGACAAAAAAGGTCAGGGCCATAAAGACGGCGAAGACAAAAGCGTTGACGGCCAGGTCCTTGGTGATGACATTGGGGAAAAAGGGAATATCGCCTGCAGCAGCGGGTGATGAAGGGTTGTCAGCCGGTGCTCCCTGGCTGCCCGATGCGAAGGGAGGGGTCGAAATACCGACCCGCCGCACACAAAAGAGATGAAACCCGACCAAAAGAGCCAGGAACAGAGGCAGGGCGATGACATGCAGGACAAAGAATCGCCCCAGCGTGGCCTCTGAAACCATAGCGCCGCCCCGCAGCATGCTCACCAGCGCCTCCCCTACAAAGGGCACGGCTCCTGCCACATCGGTGGCGACCGTGGTCGCCCAGAAGGACAACTGGCTCCAGGGCAGCAGATAGCCGGTCAGACACAGGCCGAAGGTCAGGTTGAGAAGGATGAATCCAGAGAGCCAGTTGAGTTCTCGCGGTTTCTTGTAACTCCCCATGAAGAGAACGGAGAGCATGTGGAGCAGCAGAACGATGACGATCACATTGGAGCCGACGACGTGCAAATAGCGGAACAGCCAGCCGAAGGGCACCTCGTTCATAATCCGGTGGACACTGTCATAGGCCATGGCGGCATGCGGCACGTAATAAATCAGCAGCAGCATACCGCTGACGACCTGGACGGCAAAGAGCGTCAGCAGAACAGACCCCAGCGCGTACCAGACATTGATTTGCCGCGGCACCAGGTAGCCAGTCAGGTTGGCTCGGATGAGCTCGCGGATACCCAGCCGGGCATCCAGAAATTCGACCATCCCCGCAAGGAGACGCATGGTTTACTCCTATCCAATGAGAAGCTGTTCCCCCGAGAGGGTCACAGGTAGGGGTACTAGAGGCTTTGGCGGGGGACCACCGAGAACGGCACCCGCTGGAGAAAAACGGCCACCATGACAGGGGCAGACGAATTCCTGCGGTTGGGACTTCCACTGCACGACGCAACCGAGATGGGTGCAGATGGCGGAAAAAGCGGTGAATTCGCCAGGCGCCATCTGCAGGACCACCGCGGTGCCGCCACGATAGCTGAAAAACAGGACACCGCCGACTTCGAGGCGCTTCCGGTCAATGGCGACACGTCCATCGTCCCCGTCCTGCTGTAGAGGCGTGAGAAAGCGCAGCAAAGGCCAACCGGCTAGAAACGCCAGGGCGGCACCGATAGCAGCCAATACCACGGAGAGAAAGAATCTTCGCTGAGAGGAAGAAACGGGCTGGTTTTCCATAGACTCCCCTGACTTCATTTGATGCCGGCAGACGCGCGGCCATGTTCTGCCCGGAACATTTTCATGGCTGCGCCACACCTGTAACGGAAAAACTGACGGGAACCTTCACCACGGGCGAGTAGGGGCTGTCGGTGGACATAACGACATATCCCTTGCGTTTGACAGCCCCCTCCTCCCCCGCCGTGGCGGTAATATGGAGCGTCACGGATCCACCCGCCTGCAGCAATTTGCTGGAGAGAGTGGCCTGAACATCCTGCAGGTCGGTCTGAACCTCCTGGATCGCGATGTTCTGTGGACCGACATTACCGATCACGATAGCCACCTCGCCGACGGCGCCAGGCTCAAGTGACCCCAGATCAGCCTTGGCGGGCTCCAACACGAGCTCGGGCGTCACCTGGCCACGCAGATAGAATTGGGCGACCCGGTGAAGCGGGTCATTGGTGTAAACGTAGACGGTTTTGACGACCGGGCCCCGGAAGCGGGTCGAATCAAAGGTCACCCGCAGCTGCGCTGACTGCCCGGGTTCAATCTGGTAATCCGACAGCAGGGCCGCCGTGCAGCCGCAGGAGCTACGGATCTTTTCAATGAGGAGCGGCTCATTGCCGGTATTTTCGAGGCGAAAAGCATGTTCCAACTGCTGCCCCTGGTAAATCTCGCCAAAGCGAAAATCGGTTGATTCCGCCCACAGGCGCGGCTCTTGCGCCAAAGCCAAGCCGGAAAAAAGACCCACCAGCAGAAGTCCGGCCCACACCCTCTTTATCTGCATCCTGCAACCTCCTTTGAACTGAAAAAATCCCCCTTGAAGGGAAAAACAACTTTTCTAGTTTACCACATCCAAGAAAGCCCTCTGTAAACCTATTGAAATATACCGAATAAATTGACACAACTTCGTTATCTTGCTATAGAATACAGCTTTAACTCACCATCCCCTTTTTCAGGAAATCGCATGGAAAAACCCACCCTGACAGTGCTCTATTCGAAGGATTATATCACCGAACAGGTCAAACGCCTGGGCGAAGAGATCAGCCGTGACTATGCCCAGGAAGAGGTTCTACTGGTCGGCGTCCTCAAGGGATCCTTCCTCTTCTTCGCCGATCTGGTCAGAGAAATCACCTCTCAGGTCGTGGTCGATTTCGTGCGCCTGGCAAGCTACGGGTCCGACACCCAGTCTTCCGGTATCGTCGAAATGCGCAAAGACCTGGAAGAGCCCATAAAAGGGCGCAATGTCATTATCGTCGAGGACATTGTCGACAGCGGCTTCACTCTGCAGTCGCTGTACAATCGCCTGCTTCTGCGCGACCCCAAGTCCCTCAAGATATGTACGCTCATCGACAAAAAAGCGCGCCGCGAGGTGGATATCGACGCAGATTACACCGGCATCACCATGGAAGATGGCTTCATTGTCGGCTATGGCCTTGATTTCGATGAAAAATACCGCAATCTCCCAGATATCTATCTGGTAGAAGGCGTCTGACAAGCCTTATAGGAGAGGAACGCATGATCATCCAATGCTCCGAGTGCCAGGCCCGGTTTAAACTCGCGGACGAAAAAGTCAAACCCGAAGGCACGAAAGTCCGTTGTTCGAAATGCCGTCATATTTTCACCGTTTATCCTCCCGAGCCCGAGGAGGTCTCCATACCCGCTGAGATCGAAGAGGCGGGAGAATCCTTTACGGCACCAACCCCCGAACCGGAACAGCCGGCCGGCCCCAAGCTTGACATCGACTTCAGCGCCTTTGAAGCCAGCGACGAAGAGGATGCGGTCAAGGGCCTGTTTGAAAATGAGACAGAAGAAATGGGTGAAGACACGTCCGCCTCTTCCTTCGATGAATTCTCTTTCGGCGAGGAGGCCGCGGAAGAAAAAGAGGAGCCGCCTTTTTCCTTCGGTGATACGGAAGAGACCTCCTTAGAGACCAGCGACCAGGACAGCCCTGCTGAGCCTTCGGCCGAGAGCAGCGAGCAGGACGACGATTTCTTTGGCGGCCTGACGGAGGAAACCGCGCTGGCCAGTGACGATTCGGCGAAAGACTTCGATTTTGGCAGCGAGACGACTGAGGACGATTTCGGCTTTACGGACGAGTCGCCGTCGGATACGGAAGATTTCTTTGCCACCGAGACGGACGAAACACCTGGAGAGATCGCCTCACCTTTCGAAGACAGCTTTGGCGAAGCCCGCGACGATGATTTCTCCTGGGAAGAAACATCTCCTGAAAGCGGCGCCGGCGATTTTGAATTTGAAGAATCCGCCAGCTCCCCCGCACTGGACCAGCCCTTTGAGGATGAAGACCTGGTGGACCAGAGTGCAGGCGAAGCGAGCTTTCTATTTGGCGAACCGGAGGCGGAAGAAGAAACTTCGGCGGCCGCCGCGATTCCATCGCCGAAGGAAGTCTCCGAAGAGTCCACCGCCAAAGGCTCCAAAAAATCGACCAAGGCCAGAAAAAAGCCGGGGAGAAAACCCCGCAAGAGCCCATTGCGCGGTCTCATCCTTTTTATCCTTGTCCTACTTCTCGGCCTGAGCGCCGCTGGCGGGTACCTCTTTTACAAGCAGGGAAATCTCGACATCGGCGCTATCATTACCCAGTTGACGGGCCAGGCGCCTCCGGCGCAACCAGCCGGGCAAATCCAGATCACGGATCTGTCCAGTACCTTTGTCAACAACCGCGAGGCGGGTGAACTCTTTGTCATTCAGGGCCAGGCTGTCAATCAGTTCAAGGAGGTCCGTTCGGCCATTGCCGTCAAGGGCGTTCTCTACAACCCGAACGGCAAAGCCCTGCTGCAACAGACGGTCTTCTGCGGCAACCGCCTCACGGCAACGGAACTGCAGGAATGGCCTTTTGCCAAAATTGAAGAAGCCATGAACAATCAGTTCGGCGACTCCCTCTCCAATCTCAACGTCGCGCCCGGCGCCCGCATTCCCTTCACCATCGTCTTCAAGAACCTGCCGCGCGACCTGAGCGAGTTCACGGTCGAAATGGCCGATTCCAAGCCTGGCTCCAAGCAGTAACTTCACTGTTTCACCAACTAAAAAAGCCGCACAATGTGCGGCTTTTTTAGTTGGTGCTTCCAGCCTGAGGGTCCCTACTTCGGCTCCTCGTCTTCATCCTTGCGGTCAGGGCTGATATCTATTTCATCGGGTTCCTGGGTGGCTTTCTTGAAGTTGCGGATGCCCTTGCCAAGGGCACCACCGATTTCGGGCAACTTGCCGGCACCAAAGATCACCAGCACCAGCACCAGAATAATGACGAGCTCCGTGGTGCCCAATCCGAACATGCGAACCTCCCGTTTACCGAGGAATAAATTTCAGGGGATGGCAGAAAAAATCAGGGGCGGCCCGAGAGCCGCCCCTTGGTACGGGTCGATCAGGGAGCCTCGATCGCGTCGACGGGGCAGGTGTCGACACAGGCGCCGCAATCAGTGCAGGTAGCTGCGTCGATGACGCGAACGTCACCCTGCTCGCTGATGGCGTCAACGGGGCAGACGGGTTCGCAAGCACCGCAGTTGATACACTCTTCAGTAATAGTGTGAGCCAAAGGAATCACCTCCTTTTCCTGTTTATTGTCTTCTCATCGGGCATATATACACCAGTTGCCACCCCGTGTCCACCCCCAAAGAACCCTGAAAATGAAACAAAGTTCTTGCAATCCGAACAGCGTTGCTATAGTCTTCTAGAACATTTTTATCCGCTATCCAGTGGTCCAACCGGCTGAATTCATTGCGGACATTTTTTATTTTCAACAAATTTTTTCAGTCATATAAAACAATATTTTGAAATATTCGGCTATCTTATCTACCTAATCCGAGGAGGACATTCGCTTCATGGATATACTCGCTCTGAACTGCGGCAGCTCATCACTCAAATACCAGCTCTTTGACTGGGAACGGAAGGAAGTCATCGCCAAAGGCATGGTCGAGCGTGTCACCATCGGGGACTCTTTTATCGTTCACGAAGTTCCCGGACGGGAGACCTACCGGGAAGAGTACGAATGCCCTGACCATAAGGTGGCCATGCACCTTATTATTAAAACCTTGACCGACAAAACCCATGGGGTGGTCAGCGATCTGAACAAAATCTCTGCCGTCGGCCATCGAGTCGTCCACGGCGGTGAAAAATTCACCCGGTCCGTTCGCATCGACGACGAGGTTCTGAACGCCATCAAGGACGTCCAGCATCTGGCCCCTTTGCACAATCCGCCCAATATCGCCGGCATCGAAGCCGCCCAGGCTGTGCTGCCCAACGTTCCTCACGTGGCCATTTTCGACACCGCCTTCCACCAGACAATGCCGCAGCACGCCTACATCTACCCCCTGCCCTACGAGTGGTACGAAAAATACGGCGTGCGTCGCTACGGTTTTCACGGCACCAGCCACCTCTATGTTTCCAAGCGGGCGGCGGTCCTGCTCGACAAAGCCCCGAAGGACTGCAACATCATCACCATGCACATTGGCAACGGCGTGTCCCATTGCGCCATCAAGGGGGGCGTCTCCGTCGACACCACCATGGGCCTGACGCCGCTCGAAGGGGCCGTCATGGGGACACGCTGCGGCGACATCGATCCTGCCATCCCGGCCTTTATTATGGATCAGGAAGGCTTCAACCCTCGCGAGATCGACTCCATCCTCAACAAGAAGAGCGGCATCTACGGCATCACCGGCCAGTTCACCGACCGCCGCGACGTTATCGAAGGAGCAGAAAAAGGCGACGAGCGCTGCCAACTGGCGCTTGAAATCGAAGCCTACCGCCTCAAAAAATATATCGGCACCTATGCCGCGGCCATCGGCGGCATCGACGCCGTTGTGTTCACAGCCGGAGTCGGCGAGATGGCCTGGCTCATTCGGGAGAAGGCCCTGGAAGGTCTCGAATTCATGGGAATCCTCCTTGACAAGGAAAAGAACCGTAACACCATGACGCGCAAAAGGGAGACGGTCATCACCAAGCCCGACTCCAAGGTCAAGGTGTTTGTTATCCCCACAGATGAAGAACTGGTCTTTACCGAAGACGTCGTCGGCATTCTCGAAGACACCTATACCGACCATATGCAGTTCTGCTATTCTTTTGCCAGCAGCGACTTTCAGCGCAAATAGAACGCGGAAAATTACGCAAAAAGGCCGGCGGATGGTTATCCGCCGGCCTTTTTGCGTTTACGCTGACTGCCAGAATTACGGCATCAACCCTGGGCCTGCACCGCCGTGATAGCGGCGACGCTGATGATGTCTTCCACGGAGCAGCCGCGGGAAAGATCGTTCACCGGCTTGGCCAGTCCCTGAATGATGGGGCCGACCGCCTCGGCACCGGCTATTCTTTCCACCAGCTTGTAGCCGATATTGCCGGCATCGAGATCGGGGAAGATGAGGGTGTTGGCCTTGCCTGCCACCGGAGAACCCGGGGCCTTCTTTTCACCAACCTTAGGCAGCAGCGCTGCATCGGCCTGCAGCTCGCCGTCGATCTGCAGCGAGGGGTCGAGTTTTTTGGCCAACTCGAGCGCCTTGAGCACCTTGTCCACATCCTGGTGGCTGGCACTGCCTTTGGTGGAAAAGGACAGCATGCCGACGCGGGCCTCGACACCAAGGAAGCTCTTGCAGCTTCTGGCCGTGGCCACGGCAATTTCGGCCAGAGCTTCGGCATCGGGATTGGGGTTAACGGCGCAGTCGGCGAAGAGCAGAACTCCGTTTTCACCGAAGGCCGTATTTTTGGTCACCATGAGGAAGACAGAGGAGACGGTCTTCATCCCCGGCGAGGTGCCGATCACCTGAAACGCGGCGCGCAACACATCGCCCGTGGTATTAAAAGCCCCGGCCACGGCACCGCCGGCATCCCCCTTGCGCACCATCATGGCGCCGAAGTAGAGATTGTCCTCGGCGGTCAACAGCGCCTTGGCCTCCTCGCGGCTCAGCCCCTTTTTCTTTCGCAGTTCGACCAGTTCATCCACGTAGGCTTCCAACTGCGGCGCCGTTTTGGGATCGAGACAGGTGACTCCTTCCAGAGATGCCTGGAGTTCGCGGGCCCTGGCCGTAAGCGCATCAGGCTGGCCCAGCAGCACCACCCTGGCCAGGCCGTCCTGAACAATCTGGCCGGCAGCCTGAATCATGCGGTCGTCGTACCCTTCCGGCAAAACAACGGTCTGCACATTTTGCCGGGCTTTTGTTTTAATCTGATCGACCAAATGCATAAGAGGTTCCTCCTTCAAAACAGGGTTTTATTAAAGCCTCATTTTATACCTGAAGCTCCCTGCCAAGGTCAACCATTTTCCCCAGACCGAGCCGCTTCTTCCCGATGAATGAGCGCTGGCCTCCCTCGGCGGTATTCATGTATACTGTCCGTAAACCTTTTCCTATTAACGACATCGTTGCCTTATGCAATTCAGCCGCAACCAGGATCCGATGATCCTGGTCTTTATCATTCTGTCCCTGCTGGTGCATCTCCTGCTGCTCCTTTTGGTGCCGCAGCGCTCCCTTTTCCCCGAACCCGAGGCCGACACGCCCATGGTCGTGGAGATGCGCCCGCCCGAGCCCAGACGCCCGGCCCGGGAGCGCGAACTCGACGCTCCGGTCGTCACCCCGCCGGAACAGCCGCGCCAGACCCCCGCCAAACGTCTCGGCCCCGCCGACCAGCAGGTGGAAAGAGAGACGGCCCCCAAGGGCGATTTCATCGAGGATCGGACCCCCAGCGCTCCTTCGGCACCGCCGCGGCCGCAACAACCTCCGTCTCCGACGCCCCCGGCCCCCGAAACGCCCGCCGAGCGCCCCTCGGCCAAGGCAGGCATCGAGTCCCGGCCCGGCACCACCGGTCCAGCGCCGGCAGCACCGGAGCAACCGGCGGAGCTGCCGGATAAAAAAGCCCTGATGGCAGCCCTTAATCAGGCCGCGGCCAAAAGCGCCAACCAGTATCTGCAGGAGTGGCGAAATAAGTATCGAGAGGATGTGGAAGAAAGTCAGGCGGTCTGGCTGGACATGGAAAACGACCTGCTGAATTCCTTCTTCCGCCGCTTCCGGGACAACATCTACGGGGTGTGGAGCTATCCCGCCCGTGCCGCCGAACGGGGGGAACAGGGACGCTGCCTGCTACAGGTCACCGTCAACAAGGACGGCACTCTGCGGGACGTGGAACTCAAGGAGAGCTCCGGCTACCCGCTGCTTGACCAGGAAGCGATCGATGCCGTACGCAAGGGTGCTCCCTACGGCGCTCTTTCCCGCTACTACGAGAAAGAGACCCTGACCATCTTCGTCTTCTTCCAATATCACCTGACCAGTTTTTCTTCCCGGCCTGGTGACATCCTATAGGAAAGGGCCCTTGCGGGCCCCCTCCTTCAGTCTGATTTTTCCCACTTCAGCTTGGGTCGCCGGGCTGCCGCCGTTTCATCCAGTCGCCCGATGCGCGTACGACCAGGAGCCTTGAGAAGCAATTCGGGACTCTGCCGAGACTCGCGGGCGATGGCCAGCATCGCCTCGCAGAATTCGTCGAGGGTTTCGAGGCTCTCCGTCTCGGTCGGCTCAATCATGATGGCGCCCTTGACCACGAGCGGGAAGTAGATGGTGGGCGGATGGTAGCCGTAGTCGATGAGGCGCTTGGCCAGATCGAGGGTATGGCAGCCACCCTCCAAATTTTTATCGGAGAAGACCACCTCGTGCAGAGACCGCCCGCGGTAGGGGAGATGATAGACCTCCTGCAGGCGGGCCCGCACATAATTGGCGTTGAGTACGGCCATGTGCGCCACCCGCTTGAGCC
Organism: Desulfuromonas sp. KJ2020; assembly: GCF_024197615.1. Classification (NCBI taxonomy): domain Bacteria; kingdom Pseudomonadati; phylum Thermodesulfobacteriota; class Desulfuromonadia; order Desulfuromonadales; family Desulfuromonadaceae; genus Desulfuromonas; species Desulfuromonas sp. KJ2020. Next base: position 1,614,381 of record NZ_JAKUKE010000001.1, on the reverse strand, counting down.
CGTCGGCACCCATGCTGCGAATGTAGGCATAGGCCTTGACGAGGACGCCGAAGTGACCGTGAAAGGCCTTCACCCGGCCGACGGAGCGGTCGGGGCTTGTGAGCCGATAGCCCTCGGCGGTCTTCTCGACGACCGGGGCGGGCAGAAAAGGAGCGAGCTTGGCGCAGCCCCCCACCGGACCGGCGCCGGGACCACCGCCGCCATGCGGAGTGGCAAAGGTCTTGTGCAGATTGAAGTGCATGACATCGATGCCCATGTCCCCCGGCCGGGCCATGCCGAGCAGGGCATTGAGGTTGGCGCCGTCGCAGTAGACCAGCCCCCCCTTGGCATGCACGATGCGGCAGATTTCGGCGATATCCGACTCGAAAAGCCCCAGGGTGTTCGGATTGGTCACCATGAGGGCGGCGACGTCCTCGGTCATCTGCGCCGCTACGGCGGCGGCGCTGAGGCGGCCGTCGGCTCCGGAAGCCACGGGACTGACCTCATAGCCGCACAGGGCGGCCGAGGCGGGGTTGGTACCGTGAGCCGTATCGGGGATCAGCACCCGGTGACGCTTCTCCCCCCGGGATTCGTGCCAGGCGCGGATGACCAGCATGCCGGCGAACTCCCCCTGGGCGCCCGCCGCCGGCTGCAGGGACAGGGCCGGAAAACCGGAGATTTCGGCCAACGCCTGCTGCAGATCGTGCATCAGTTCGAGCGCCCCCTGGCAGAGCGCGGCCGGCGCATGGGGATGGGTGGCGGCAAAACCCGGCAGTCGCGCGACCACCTCGTTGACTTTGGGATTGTACTTCATGGTGCAGCTGCCAAGGGGGTAAAAGCCCGAGTCGACCCCGTAGTTCCAGGTGGAGAGTCGGGTGAAGTGGCGCACCACGTCCACTTCCGACAGCTCGGGGAGGCCGCCGACCTCGTCGCGGGTCAGGCCCGCCGGCAAGGTCGCCTCCTCCACGTCCAGCGGCGGCAGGGAATAGCCCTGTCGGCCCGGATCGGAATGTTCAAAGAGCAGCTTTTCGTTGAGGACAAGGCCCGTCGTTCCCAGACTCTCCATCAGGCACCTCCTGCCAGGGCGGCCACCAGCGCGTCGATCTGCGCGCGGCTGTTCTGTTCGGTCACGCAGACCAGCAGGCAATCATCCATCCCTTCGTACCAGGGCGCCAGGGCAATGCCCCCCAGGATACCCAGCCCCGCCAGGCGGTCGAGAAGCATCTGGACCCTGCCGGGAACCTTCACCACGAATTCATTGAAGACCGGCCCGGTAAAGGGGAGGGAGAAGCCGGGCAGGGCCGCGATCTGTCGACGGGCGTAGGCGGCCTTGGCCAGATTGTGCTGGGCCAGCTCGCGAATCCCCTTCTTGCCAAGGAGGGCAAGCCAGATGGTGGCGGTCAGCGCACACAGGCCCTGGTTGGAGCAGATATTGGAGGTCGCTTTTTCCCGGCGGATATGCTGCTCGCGGGTGGACAGGGTCAGCACGTAGCCGCGTTTCCCCTGCGCGTCGACGGTCTCGCCGACCAGGCGGCCGGGCATGGAGCGCAGATCCTGCTGGCGGCAGGCGAAGAAGCCGAGAGACGGGCCGCCGAAGGAGAGGGGAATGCCGAAACTCTGCCCCTCCCCGACGACGATATCGGCCCCCAGCTCGCCGGGCGCTTTGAGCAGACCGAGGGCGACCGGCTCCGGCACGGCGACGACCAGACGGGCGCCGGCGGCATGAGCGGCTTCGGCCAGGTCCGCCACCCCTTCAATCACGCCGAAGAAATTGGGATAGCCGGCCACCAGCGCCGCCGTCTCGCCATCGAGCAGCTCCCGGAGTGCCGGAGGCGATGTCCTTCCCGAAGTGTCCCAGGGCACCTCCACCAGCTCCACCTCGAGACACTGGCAGTAGGTGCGCACCGTCTCCCGGTAGTGGGGGTGCAGGGCTCCGGATATCAGCACCCGCCGGCGCCGGGTGGCCCGCACGGCCATCAGCACCGCCTCGGCGCAGGCGGAAGCGCCGTCGTACATGGAGGCGTTGGCCACGTCCATCCCCGTCAGCTGACAGATCATCGTCTGAAATTCGAAAATGGCCTGCAGGGTGCCCTGGCTGATCTCCGGCTGGTACGGGGTATAGGCCGTGGTGAACTCGCTGCGAGAGACCAGATAGTCGACCGCGGCGGGGATAAAGTGATTGTAGGCGCCGCCGCCGAGGAAACTTACATGACTCTCCACCGTGGCGTTCTGGTCGGCCAAACGCTTTAAGTCCCGCAGCAGATCGCTTTCGGCCAGCGGACCGGGCAGCTCAAGGGGTCGCGTCAGCCGGACCTCGCCGGGAAGGCCTTCAAACAGGGCATCCACCGTCGGGACGCCAACAGTGTTCAGCATCTGCCGGACGTCCTCTTCGGTGTGGGGGATATAAGGATGGCTCATGTCCGCTCTCTCCGTGTTCTGCTGGGCGTCTATTCTTCCTCCTCGACAAAGGCCTGGTAGGCGTCGGCGTCCATCAGGTCAGCCAGATCGGCCGGATCGTTGATGCGCACCTTGATCATCCAGCCGTCCTCGTAGGGCGAGGTGTTGATCAGCTCCGGCGTTTCGGGGAGCTCTTCGTTGATTTCTACCACTTCCCCGGAAACAGGGGCATAGATGTCGGAAACGGCCTTGACCGACTCGACCACGCCGAAGGACTTACCGGCCACTACTTCGGCGCCGACTTCCGGCAGTTCGACAAAGACCACATCGCCCAGGCTGTCCTGGGCAAAATCGGTGATGCCGATAGTGATGATCGTGTCCTCGACCAGGACCCACTCGTGCTCCTCGGTGTACTTGAGCTCCTCGGGAAATTCCATCGTTCGTCCTCCTTTTGGCTGAAACGGTACAAAGGGGTTGGGGGTTATCTCTTCACAAAGGGTGTCTTGACGATGCGGGCCGCCACCCGGCGCTGACGGATACCGACCTGCAGCGCGGTGCCGACGGCGGCCTGGGTCGGCTTGACCAGGGCCAGACCGATGCCGACCCGCAGCGAGGGAGACAGGGTGCCGCTGGTAACCAGGCCGACCTCCTCGTCGCCGACAAAGAGCGGATAGCCGGCGCGGGGAATACCCGCCTCGACCATGGCGAAGCCGACCAGGCGGCGCGGCAGCCCCTCCTTCTTGAGCCGGAGCAGGGCTTCGCGGCCGATGAAGGCAGGCTTATCGAAGGCGGTAATCCACCCCAGCCCGGCCTCCAGGGGAGAAATCTCCGGCGACAGTTCATGGCCGTAGAGGGCGTGTTTCTTCTCCAGGCGCAGGGTGTCGCGAGCACCCAGGCCGATGGGCTCCAGTCCGTCGGGAGCACCGGCCTCCAGCAAGGCCCGCCAGATGGCCACGGCGGCCGCTGGGTCGAAATAGAGTTCGAAGCCGTCCTCGCCGGTATAGCCGGTGCGGGAGATAACGGCCGGTTCGCCGGCCACCAGCCCCTCATAAAAGTGGTAGGTGGCGATCTGGTCGAGACGGGTGTCGGTGAGGCGGGAGAGGATGGTCTGGGCGCCGGGGCCCTGCAGGGCCAGCTGGGCGAAATCGTCGCTGACGTTGTGCAGCTGGACGTCACCGAAATCCCCCTCTTCCAGCACTTCCTGCATCCAGGCGAAATCCTTGTCGATGTTGGAGGCGTTGACGCAGAAGAGGTAATGGTCGTGATCAAAGCGGTAGAGGGTCACATCATCCACCGTGCCGCCGTGCGGGTAGCACAGGGCGCTGTACTGGACCTGGCCATTGACCAGGCGGCTGGCATCATTGATGGTCAGTTGCTGGATAAAATCGAGCGCCCCGTTGCCCTTAACGGCGATCTCTCCCATGTGAGAGACATCGAAGAGGCCGGCGGCATGGCGGACGGCCAGGTGCTCGTCGATAACCCCGCGGTACTGCACCGGCATCTCCCAGCCGCCGAAGTCGACCATGCGAGCGCTCATCTCCTTGTGTACGGCATTGAGCGGCGTCTTTTTCATGCGGTCCCTCCTTTTGCTTCAGGTCAGCATGGCCGGGATCAGTTCTTCCTGTCCCAGACTCATGAGATGCACTCCCTGGCAGATCTCCCGCGCCAGGGCGACCTGCTGACGGGCGATGGCCACCCCTGCGGCCAGGGGGTCGGCCGCCTGCTCCAGGCGTTCCACCAGTTCCGGCGGCACCTGCACCCCGGGGATGTTGGCGTTGAGAAAGCGGGCCGTCGCGGCGTTCTTCAACAGCAGCACCCCCAGCAGCACGGGAATGCCGAGAGGGCGGGCGGCGTCCATGAAGCGACGCAGCTTGTCTTCCGCGAAAATCGCCTGGGTCTGAAAGAAACGGGCTCCGCCTTCCACCTTCTTCCGATATTTCTGAAACATCAGCTCGAAGGGCTCGGCCCCCGGGGATACCGCCGCCCCGGCGAAGAAACTGGGCACGCCCTGCAGCTTCCGGTCCGCCATATCCCGCCCCAGATTGAGATGCGACACGGCCTGCAGCAGCTGTACCGAATCGAGGTCGAAGACCGCCTTCGCTTGCGGATGATCGCCGAAGCGCATATGGTCCCCGGAGAGGAGCAGGACATTCTCCACCCCCAGGGCCGCCGCGCCAAGCAGATCCGCCTGCAGGGCCAGACGGTTGCGGTCGCGACAGGTCAGCTGCAGAATCGGCTCGACACCCGCCTCCAGCAGGCGGGCGGCCAGCACCAGGGGAGACAGACGCATGTTGCCCCCCTGATTGTCCGTGACATTCACTGCCGTAATGCCTTGCAGCGCGCGGGCCTTGGCCAGCGCTGCCGACAGATCCACTCCCTTGGGGGGCGCAATCTCCGTAGTCACCACAAAACGGTGCTGGCTCAACTCTCTTTGCAGCTGCGACATCCGAACCCCTCAGCCCAGCTTCAGCCGCCCGGGCTTGCGCAGCTTTCCCCAGTTTTTGGGGGGCACGGTACGGGCAAAGACCCCCTGGCGCCCCTGCTTCTTCAGGCGCTCGTAGATGCTGTGCCAGGCGCACTCCACCTCCCGGTCCGCCTCGCAGTGCCCCTCCTCCATGCCGCCGCAGGGACCGTTGAGCAGCCCCTTGGCGCAGGTGGTCACCGGACAGATGCCCGCTGTTTCGTTGAGGATGCACGCACCGCAGAGGGAGCACTTCTCTTCATACTGCCCCAGCCGCCGGATATTGCCGAGAAAGAGCGAATCGAGACCGGCAATGACCCGTTTGTCGGTGTTGCTCGAGATGGACTGCACGCCGGCGCCGCAGGCCAGCACTACTAGGGCGTCGGCCTCAGCCACGGCGTCGCGGTGATGACGCAGATCACGGGCGGCACGCATGATATGGCAGGCCTCGTCGATGATCACGCTGCCGGTCACCTCGCGCCCCACGGAGGCGAGCCACTCCTGCAACTGGAAGACCTGCTCCTCCCCGCCCGATTTGCAGGCGGTGGCGCAGGCGCCACAGCCGACGAGAAATAGACGCTTCTTCCCTTCGAGGTTTTGCAGCAGCTCTTCGCGATTTTTCTGCTGACTGATAATCATGGCGCCCCCACCGGCGGCGAAAAACAAAAGGCGCCCAGGAACACCGTGTCCTGAACGCCTTGGGGATTGTCTATTTGCCGGCGGCGCGCCGCTTGGCGCTTTCCACCGTGTTGTACAGCAGCATGGTGATGGTCATGGGCCCCACCCCGCCCGGCACCGGCGTAATGGCGCTGGCCCGCTCGCGGGCGGCGGCGAAATCGACGTCACCGACCAACTTCTTTTCGCCGACCCGGTTGACGCCGACATCGATGACCACGGCGCCTTCCTTGATCCAGTCCCCCTTCACCATTTCCGGCCGGCCGACAGCCGCAATGACCACGTCGGCGGCCCGCACCTTGTCAGCCAGGTCGCGGGTGCGCGAATGGCAGATGGTTACGGTGGCATGTTCGGCCAGACACATAAGGGCCACGGGCTTGCCGACGATATTGGAGCGCCCCACCACGACCACTTCCTTGCCGGCCAGTTCGACGCCGGTGGCCTCCAGCATCTTCATGACCCCATAGGGAGTGCAGGGGCGGAAGAGGGGATTGCCCGTCACCAGCCGCCCGACGTTGTAAGGATGAAAGCCATCGACATCCTTGGCCGGCGAAATGGCTTCGAGCACCTTGCTCTCGTCGATGTGGGCCGGCAGAGGCAGCTGCACCAGAATGCCGTCGATGCGCTCGTCCCGGTTCAGTTCCTCAATCAGAGCCAGCAGCTGGGCCTCGGTCGTCTCCGCCGGCAGCTTGTGTTCGTCCGAATAGATGCCGGCGGCGGCGCAGGCTTTCTCCTTCATGCTGACATAGACCCGGCTGGCAGGATCCTCACCGACCAGGACCACAGCCAGCCCCGGCGTCGTCCCCTGAGCGGTGAGCTTCGCCGTGTCGGCGGCAATGGCCTGGCGCAGGCTGGCCGCTATCGCTTTTCCATCAATAATTTTGTCCACGTGTCGTAACCTCCTTCAAATGGAATTAACTATACGCAACCGAATATCGATTGTAAAGAATGAGAAGATGTATACTTTTCTCTACCCGTCCCGCCGAAAAAAACCGCCCTCACAAGTCAAAATCTCGACAAATCCCCTCAAAGAGGTTAATATCCGCTCAGACTGCCCCAAAGGTCAAAATATCGACCCACCCGCTATAACAACGCGGCCGCGACAACCTTCGGGGTCGGTCAGCAGCCCTGCAAAGGTTGGATTGCTTTTTGCAATAGAAACCGGTCACACCCGCCGACAGGTCAAGGGGAGAGGAATTTTTCCAAAGGAAGGCCTTCGATGACTGCCACAAGCCTCGTAATAGGATCTTCACATAAAGACAGCCGCACCCTGCTGGACAAAATCAAGGGCACCGCGGCCTTCAGTCATATCTGGAAGGAAAATGACGTCCATCGGGCCATCAGCAGCGTCAGAAAGCGGCCGGTCGACATCATCTTTTATGGGGTCACCGATCCCGCCGGCGAGACCTACGACTGGATGCATCGGCTCTATGGCGACCAGGAGGGATGCGACGTGCCGGTCTTTCTCTTTGCCCGGGCCGGAGATGAAGAGGAGAAAATTCGTGGCCTGGAAGCCGGTGCCTGCGATTTTCTCAGCTTCGACACCTCACCCAAGGAACTGGCCGCCCGCATACGGACCCACCTCGGGAAAAAACAGCAGCTCACTCTCTTGCGCCGCGCCAAGGAAGATCTGGAAAAGCAGGCGACTACGGATGGCTTGACCGGACTGTTCAACCGTCGTTTCTTTCAAAGGACCCTGGAGGCCGAGATCGCCCGCAGCACCCGTTTGAATCAATCCTTCTCCCTGCTTTTGGCCGACGTCGACCACTTCAAGCAGATCAACGATCTCTTCGGGCATCTGGCGGGCGACGCCGCCCTGAAAATGATCGCCGGAGCCATCGAGGGCAGCATCCGCCTTTCGGATACGGCCTGCCGCTTCGGGGGCGAAGAGTTTGCCCTCATCATGCCGGGAACCCATGGGGAGAACGCCTTCCGCGTGGCCGAGAGGTTGCGCCGGAAGATCGCCCGCCTGCAGATTCCTGAACTTCCGGAACATCCACTGACGGTAAGCATCGGCATCCGCCCTGTCCCGGCGGGGGACATCAGCGATGCCACCCGGGTGCTGGCCGAAGCGGACGAAGCGCTGTACCGGGCCAAGCGCCATGGACGCAACCGTACCGAAGTTCACGACCCGCTCCAGCCAGAGGAAGAAGACTGGCCCAGCCCTCTTGTCCTCCCGGCGACGCAGCGGGTGTGACAGGCCGCTTTGACCAAAAAAAATCCCCGGACACAACCGATGTCCGGGGATTTTTTCATTCGTTGGCTGCCTTGGGACAGCCAGCGCAGCCGCCACCGCTGCCGGCACTGCTGCAGGCTGGGGCGCCGGCGCCTCCCGAATAGCCCTGCTCATACCAGCCGCCCCCCTTGAGGGCAAAGGCCGTCTGCGAAATGAGCTTTTTCACCGGCCCGCCGCAAGAGCGGCACTCCGTCAGAGGCGCATCGGAAAATTTCTGCATAACTTCAAAGATCTGACCACATTTCTCACAGGCATATTCGTACATGGGCATAGCGATTTTCCTCCCAGAAATCAATTCGGTGGCAATTTAATAACTTTGGGGAATTTTGTCAAGGCAGGGGGGGGGGCGGCAGGACCGGAGACAAAAGATCCTGAACACTAAAGCAGCTTGCGGAGGAGCTCTTCCATATCGGCCAGTCTAACCCCCTCGATCAGCAGGCGCTTGTGGCGGGACTTCTCGCCGCCGACCAGCCGCACCAAACCTTTGCCCACGCCGACAGTTTTGGCGAAAAATTCGCAGCACAGCTTGTTGGCGGCCCCGTCCACGGGGGGGGAGGTCAACTTGACCTTCAGTTCCTCGCCCTGCAGACCGATAATTTCATTGCGGCTGGCACGCGGCTGCACCCAGAGGTCAATCGTCACGCCGCCGGGGACCTCGTGCAGAAAGGCGAACATCCTAGCGCTCTTGTTCGGAAGCGTTTTTCTCCAGCGGCAGGTTCTCCTGCAGGAGACGATCTTCCCGGGCTTCATGCCGCACCTGCACCACCTCCAGGTCGAGCAGGCGCATGTGGCTCTCCACCAGGGTCCGCAGGCTGCTCTCGAAGGAGATCTTCTGCCGCTTGATTTCCTGAATCTCGTTGATCAGCTGGACGCGGCGGTCTTCGGCGGAACGCAATATGGCCTCGGCCTTGATCTCGGCATCGGCCAAGGTGACCTCCGCCTCCTTGCGGGCATTGGCTTTGATATCATCCGTCATGCGCTGCGTCGTCAGCAGGGTTTCCTTGAGCATGGCCTCGCGCTGCCGCATTTCGTTCAGAGCGGAGCGGGTACGGGCCAGCTCCTCCTTCAGTTCATGGTTCTGCTTGTGAATCCGCTCCAGCTCGTCCGCCACCTGTTCGAGAAACTGGTCAACCCCGGCGGTATCATAGCCAAGAAGGCGGGTCTTGAACTGCTGCTGGTGAATCTCCATGGGAGTGATGCGCATAGTCTCTTTCCGTCAGAAGCTGTAGGCCAACTGAAGCAAGAGGGCCTTCAAAATACGCTGGACAAAGGAAAGCCCGACCAGAAGCACGATCGGCGTAAAATCGATGCCACCGAAGCTCAGGGGCAACACCCGCTGCATCCTGGACAGCACGGGGTCGGTGGCATTGTGGAGAAAGCGGACGATGGGATTGTAGGGGTCGGGATTCACCCAGGAAATAAGCGCCCGGGCGATGACGATGAATATGTAGATGCTGAAGGCCAGATCGACCACCTGGGCGACCGCCAGGACAATTTCGCGGAGAATCATCAAGCACACCTCTCTAAACTGCGGTTTTCACGATAAAAAATCCGAACAGAGTCGTTTATACAGAATCCCGTCCCCCCTGTCAAACGCTTTCCCCTGCCGTCCGGCCGCGCCCGCCGGCGTTTTGCCGCCCTGAACGATTTTTCGATATCGACAGAACTGTGCGCAACTTTTGACTTTTTTAAAAAAAAGGACTAAAGTTGCGCACAGTCTGGCAGCACCGAGAGACTCTCCCCTTCCCCTCTCCTTTCGGTTCGTCTTAACCCCGTTGACAGGAAAGCCCATGAAACGCACCAACAATCTCCGCATCCGTGGCCTGACCCCCATTATCTCCCCCGCGGACCTGAAGCAGGTCTTCCCTCTCTCTGAGAAGATGGCCGAGTTTGTCAGCTCTTCCCGGGAGCAGCTCACCGACATCCTGAACCAGCGCGACAACCGCCTGATGGTGGTCGTCGGCCCCTGTTCCATTCACGATCCCCGCGCCGCCCTGGAGTACGCCCAGAAACTGGCTGTGCTCGCCCGCGAGCTGCGGGATCAGCTGCTGCTGGTCATGCGGGTCTATTTTGAAAAACCGCGCACGACCATCGGCTGGAAAGGGCTTATCAACGACCCCGACCTCAACGGCACCCACCAGATCTCCAAAGGCCTGGGCGTGGCCCGCGGCCTGCTCTGCAACATCACGGAACTGGGCCTGCCCATTGCCTGCGAGATGCTCGACCCGATCACGCCCAACTACCTCGCCGACCTGATCAGCTGGGGGGCCATCGGCGCCCGCACCACCGAGTCGCAGACGCATCGCGAGATGGCCAGCGGCCTCTCCTTCCCCGTCGGCTTCAAGAACGGCACCGACGGCAGTCTGCAGATTGCCATCGACGCCATGGGCGCCGCCCGCCATCCCCACAGTTTCCTGGGAATCAACAACGAGGGGCACAACGCCATCGTCAAGACCGTCGGCAATCCCGACGTGCATATCGTGCTGCGCGGCGGCAATGACAAGCCCAACTACCAGGCGGAAGACATCGCCCGCACGGAGCAGATGCTGGAAAAAGTCGGCCTCAACAAGGCGATCATGGTCGATTGCAGCCACGCCAACTCGCAGAAAGACCACGAGCGTCAGGAAACGGTCCTGCAGGACGTCATGGAGCAGATCGCCCAGGGCAACCAGTCGATCTTCGCCCTGATGATCGAAAGCTGTCTCGAAGCGGGCAATCAGCCCATCGCTCCCCTGACCGACCTGCGCTACGGCGTCTCCATCACCGACAAGTGCGTGAATTGGGCCACTACCGAACGGATGCTGCGCCAGGCGGCGGCGCGGCTGCAAGCCTGCGGAGGCCGCCGCACCCCGTGACAGTCACTCCGACTCCGGCCTGAGGGCAGTATTTTCGCCCTCAGGCCGGCCGGATTCATTTTTCCTGCTGGCGCACCATCGCTTCCACCTGCAGCCTCACATCGTCGATATTGACGAAAGAGACCTTGCCGCCTTCGCGCTCGCAGCGCACCAGTCCTTCATCCACCCACTCGAGCACAGCGGCTTTGCCTATCCCAAACTTGTCGGCCGCCGATTCCGGCGAATACCAGGTTTTGACCAGAGACATATCTTCCTCCTGTTTACGCAACTGTTTCATTTCATTATAGTCGAGGAAAAAAGATTGTCAGGACGACGTCTCCCTTATATCTTTACAAAGTCGGCGGAATCCCTATAATGGGCAAAACCTGAGAGGCCGCTCATGAATTCATCCATCCTTATCGTAGATGACTCCCCTACCCTCCGCCAGGAGATCATCCATATCCTGCGCCAGACCTCCCTGTTCAAGTTCTATTACGAGGCCGGTGACGGCATCGAGGGGTTCAAGATAGCCCTGAATAAAGCCGTGGACATCATCCTCTGCGACCTGGAGATGCCGGGCATGGACGGGTTCAAATTCCTGACCATGATGGGTACCCGTGATGAACTGCAGGACATTCCCGTCATCATGCTCACCGGCCGCGAGAGCCAGGAGGCCAAGGTGCGGGCGCTGGAGCAGGGGGCCAGCGACTATGTCACCAAGCCCTTCGATCCCGCCGAACTCATCGCCCGCGTCAAGGTCCAGGTCAAGATCAAGTCGCTGCAGGACAGTCTGAAAAAAAGCAACGAGATGCTCCTCAAGCTTTCCAACACCGATCCGTTGACCCAGCTCTACAACCGCCGCTTTCTCACCGATGCCCTGGAGCGGGAAATGAACCGCAGCACCCGCAACAACACCCCGGTGACCCTGGTCATGCTGGATATCGATCACTTCAAAAAAGTCAACGACACCTACGGACACCAGCGGGGCGACCTTATTCTTAAGCGGGTGGCCGACCTGCTCCTGTCCGGATTGCGCGAATACGATCTGGCCTCCCGCTTCGGTGGTGAGGAATTTGCCCTGGTGCTGCCGGAAACCAGCCCGGAGCAAGGATTCGAGGCGGCCGAACGCCTGCGCCTGGCCTGCAGCGAGCTGTCCTTTCCTGACGAGCTGTCCGCTCTAAAATTGACCATCAGTCTGGGGGTGGCCGCCTTCCCCCACCCCGACATCCACACTCTTGACGATCTGATTCGCGAGGCCGACTACGCCCTATACCGCGCCAAGCGCACGGGCCGCAACCGCGTTTCTTTGCATGGGGACTGCCCGTCATCGCCGGAGCACATGGCCTCGGCCTGAGGGTCGCCCCATCCCGCCGCCTCCGGATCATCCTCCCCTCAAGAGTCATGAACATCTCCTGCCCCGGAGGGTTGCCATGTCCAGATACATACTCGCCATCGACCAGGGAACCACCGGAACCACGGCCCTGCTCATCGAACGGGACCTGCGCATCGCCGCCAAGGTCACCGTCGACTTTCCCCAGCATTTCCCCAAACCGGGCTGGGTCGAGCACGATGGGGAAGAAATCTGGTTCTCGGTGATTCAGGCCATCCGCCGCGTCTTGGACGGCACCGGCGTCAATCCGCGCGAGATCGCCGCCATCGGCCTGACCAACCAGCGGGAGACCACCCTGCTGTGGGATCGCCGCACCGGCCGGCCCGCCGCCCCCGCCATCGTCTGGCAGTGTCGCCGCAGCGCCGACATCTGTGACGAACTTAAGGAACAGGGCGCCGAACCCCTGGTTCGCCGCAAGACCGGCCTGGTGCTCGACCCCTATTTCTCCGCCACCAAACTCACCTGGCTGCTGCGCCACCAGCCGGAGCTGCGCCGACGGGCCGAGGCCGGCGATCTGGCCTTTGGCACCATCGACACCTTCCTGGTCTGGCGCCTCACCGGCGGGCGCCGCCACGTTTCCGACGTCTCCAACGCTTCGCGCACCCTGCTCATGGAGCTGCGCCGCCTCGATTGGGACAAGGAGCTCCTCGACCTCTTTGAGGTTCCGGCGGCCGTCCTTCCCGACATCGTCCCCTCCTCGGCCGTATACGGCCAGACCCGCGGTCTGGATCTTCTCCCCGACGGTATCCCGGTGGCCGGCATGGCCGGAGACCAGCAGGCGGCCCTCTTCGGACAGGCCTGCTTCGAGGCCGGCGAAGCCAAGTGCACCTACGGCACCGGCGCCTTTTTGCTGCAGAACACGGGAGAAGAACCGGTGGAGAGCGGCCACGGCCTGCTGACCACCGTCGCCTGGCAGCTCGACGGCCGTACCAGCTACGCGCTGGAAGGAAGCGCCTTCATTGCCGGCGCGGCCGTGCAATGGCTGCGGGACGGCCTCGGTCTCTTCCCCGCCTCAGCGGATATCGAGCACCTGGCCGCTTCCGTCCCGGACAGCGGTGGCGTCGTTTTCGTCCCTGCCCTCACCGGACTGGGCGCCCCCCACTGGAAGAGCGGCGCCCGCGGGCTGATCAGTGGCATCACCCGCGGCACGACCGCCGCCCACCTGGCCCGGGCCACCCTGGAGGGCATGGCGCTGCAGATTCACGACCTGGTAGCAGCCATGACCGAAGACCGGGGCGCCGCGCTGCGACACCTCAAGGTGGACGGCGGCGCCGCCCAGAACAACCTGCTCATGCAGCTGCAGGCCGACCTGCTGCAGCTGCCGGTCGTCCGCCCGCAGACCGTGGAAACCACGGCCCTGGGCGCCTCCATGCTGGCGGGCCTGGCGGTAGGGTTCTGGGAAAATCTCGATGAACTGCGGCAGAGTTGGCGGGAAGAACGACGCTTTGCCCCCGAAATGGCGGAAAAGCGCCGGGAAGAATTGATTCGCGACTGGCGGCAGGCCGTGTCGAAAGCCTGACAATAAGGGCGACAGGAAAAGCCCCGGCCAGCGGAGAGGGGAATTACAGCTCGTTGAGGAGACGGTAGATCTTCTGCTCGACATCCCAGACGGCCACGGCCAGGTCCTCGGCGCCGGCCTCTTCCAGCAGCAGCCTGGCCCGATCCAGCCGGGTATGGGCAGCCAGCAGTACCGGCGTCAGCTCGACCTCCAGACGGATACGGGGGATCTCCCCTACCTGCTCCTTGAGTTCTTCCAGCCCGGCCAGCCCCTGGCGCACACCCTGGACAGCCTTGTCATCCGCCGTCCCATCCAGCTTCTGCACCAGTTGTGCAGCCTCGTTCACCAGGTCCCGATAGCGATCTGAAATTGTCATGGTTTCTCCTCCTCTTCCACCCTGTCGGCAACCAGCCACAGCGGGGTTTTCGCAGGTTTTCGGAAGGGCCTCATAGTAATCAAATCGACGGGGAAAAACAACGGCAAAGGGAGAAAAAAGTTGACGGACCCGCAGCGCTGTTGCTAACGTACCGACTCACCACAATTGGAAATGCCCTAGGGGAGTTTTTTACTGAGAGCCTGGCCACGGCGAGGCGACCCTTTGAACCTGATCCGGGTGATACCGGCGTAGGGAAGCGGCGCACGATTCGGAGCACTGGATTTATCCAGCCGAAAAAGGCCGCTTTCTGCGGCCTTTTCTTTTTATGACCATCTATCTCAACGAAAATCCACTCGACACCGGGGAAGGGCTGACCCTCTACCAGCTGCGCGACCGTTTCAATCCTGGCGCCGACGTGCTCATCGTCAACGGCTTCGCCCTCTCTGACGACCGAGCACTGGCCGAAGGGGACCGCGTCGTCCTCATCCGCCGGGGCGAGCAGCCTTCACCGGCGGAATTCGAAGCTCTGCTCTGTGCCCGTCACACGCCTGGCGTGCAGGCCAAACTCAAGCAGGGCACCGTCGGCATCGCCGGCACCGGCGGCCTCGGCTCGGCCGTGGCCGTCGCCCTCGCCCGCTCTGGCATCGGTGGCCTCATTCTGGCCGACTTCGATGTCGTCGAACCCTCCAACCTCAACCGCCAGCAGTTCTTCATCGACCAGATTGGCCAGCCCAAGGTCGAGGCTCTGCGGGACAACCTGCGCCGTATCAACCCCGGCGTCGACCTCCGCCTCTTCAACGGCCGTCTCACCCCCTCGAATATCGCCGAAGTCTTTGCCGGCGTCGATGTACTGGTGGAAGCCTTCGATGCCCCGGACCAGAAGGCCATGCTCGTCCAGACCTTTCTGCAGACGAATTCGGCGGCCCCCATCGTGGCGGCTTCCGGTGTGGCCGGAGCCGGGCCGTCCAACACCATCATCACCCGCCGGGCCGCCAGCCGCCTCTACCTGGTCGGCGACGGCGACAGCGAAGCGCGGCCGGGCCAGGGTCTCATGGCGCCTCGCGTCGGCATCGCCGCCCACCATCAGGCCAACGCCGTGCTTCGACTCCTTCTCGGTGAAACTCCGGAAGACGAAAAGGATTTTTCATGACAATTCTTCTCAATGGAAGGGAAAAGACCCTTGAAGCCGCCCTGACAGTGGCCGAACTTATCGAACAGCTGCAACTGGCCGACGACCGGGTCGCTGTGGAGCTCAACCGGGCCATCGTGCCCAGGCAGGCCTTTGCCACCACCCACCTGCAGGATGGCGACCGGATCGAGATCGTTCACTTTGTCGGCGGCGGCTGAACCCGGCCGCGCACCCTACCCCCGCACCTCACTCATTCCTATAAAGGAAGGCCTATGGACCAACTTATTATTGCAGGACGCGCTTTCAACTCCCGGCTGCTGGTCGGTACCGGCAAATTTGCCTCCAACGACGCCATGGTGGCGGCCATGGAGAATTCGGGCTGCGAAATCGTCACCGTCGCCCTGCGCCGGGTCGATATCGACAATCCCCAGGACAGCATGCTGGGCGCGATCGACCGCGACAGGTATCTGCTGCTGCCCAACACCAGCGGCGCCCGCGACGCCGACGAAGCGGTGCGTCTGGCCCGCCTGGCCCGCGCCGCCGGCTGCGAACCCTGGGTCAAGCTTGAGGTGACCCCCGACCCCTACTACCTGCTGCCCGACCCCATCGAAACCCTCAAGGCCGCTGAAATCCTGGTCAAGGAAGGGTTCATCGTGCTGCCTTACATCAACGCCGACCCCGTGCTGGCCAAGCACCTGCAGGAAGTGGGCACCGCCACCGTCATGCCCCTGGGCGCCCCCATCGGCACTAACAAGGGACTGCGCACCCGCGACCACATCGCCATCATCATCGAGCAGGCCATCGTGCCGGTGGTGGTTGACGCCGGGCTGGGAGCGCCTTCCCACGCCGCCGAAGCCATGGAGATGGGGGCCGACGCCGTCCTGGTCAACACGGCTCTCGCCGTCAGCGGCAATCCCGGGGCCATGGGTGCCGCTTTCAAAAAAGGGGTGGAAGCCGGTCGCGAGGCCTTTCTGGCCGGGCTGGGCGAACAGCGTCAGCAGGCCGAGGCCTCCAGCCCGCTGACAGGCTTTCTAGGGAATTGAACATGAGTTTTCTCGACGTCATCCAAGAATACGACTACCAGCAGGTGCTGGCGGATATCGAAGGCAAAACGGCCGCAGAGGTGGAACGGGCGCTGGCGGCCGAGCGCCTGCGACCCGAGGACTTCAAGGCCCTGCTGTCACCGGCGGCCGCCGCCTATCTCGAGCCCATGGCCCAGAAGGCCCATCGTCAGACCCTGCAGCGCTTTGGCCGCAATATTCTGCTCTATGCCCCCCTCTACCTCTCCAACGTCTGCAGCAACGGCTGCCGTTACTGCGGCTTCAACGCCACCAACAAGGTCGGCCGGCAGACCCTCAGCCTCGACGAGGCCGAAGAGGAAGCCCGCGCCCTACGGGCCAAAGGTTTTGAGCACATCCTGCTGGTGACGGGGGAAGCCCCCACGGCCGTGGACAACGATTTTCTGGCCCAGGCGGTGCGCCGCCTGGCGCCGCTGTTCAGCTCGATCAGCATCGAGGTCTACCCCATGGATACCGACGGCTACCGGCAGATGGTCGGCGCCGGCGTCGACGGCCTCACCATCTATCAGGAGACCTACGACCGCGGCCTCTACGCCGAGATGCACCCCTTCGGCCGCAAGCGTGACTACGACTGGCGCCTGCTCACCCCCGAGCGCGGCGGGGCCGCCGGTCTGCGCCGTATCGGCCTCGGCGCTTTGCTCGGCCTCGGCCACTTTCGCGCCGAAGCCTTCTTCGTCGGGCTGCACGCCCTTCACCTCGGAAGACACTACTGGCGCACCCAGGTCAGCGTCTCCTTTCCGCGCATCCGCCCGGCCGACGGCGGCTTCCAACCCCTGCACCCGGTGTCGGACCGCGCCTTCGTCCAGCTGATCTGCGCCTTGCGCCTGTTGCTGCCCGACGCCGGCCTGGTGCTTTCCACCCGGGAGAGCGCCAGCCTGCGCGATCACCTGCTCCCTTTGGGCATCACCCAGATGAGCGCCGGCTCCAGCACCGCCCCCGGTGGCTACCTGAACAAGGAGAAGAGCACCGAGCAGTTCGCCATCGACGACGACCGCAGCGTTGAAGAGGTCTGCCGCATGATCCGCGCCAAGGGCTACGAGACGGTGTGGAAAGACTGGGACAGCGCCTTTCTCGACAAAGCCATCGGCAGCCACTGAGCCATGTCGGGAGCGGGTGTCGTCGACTTCAGCCTCTATCTCATCAGTGACCGCCATATGCTGACGGACGGTCGCGATCTGGTGGAAACCGTGCGCCAGGCCCTGGCCGGCGGCGTGCGGGCCGTACAACTGCGGGAGAAGGACCTGCCCGTCGCCGCCCTCTACACGCTGGCCAGACAGCTGCGCGGCCTCACCCGCGAGGCCGGCGCCCGCCTGCTCATCAACGACCGCCTTGATGTCGCGCTGGCCGTGGATGCCGACGGCGTCCACCTGGGGGGCGACTCCCTCCCTGTCGCCGTCGCCCGGCGGCTGCTCGGCCCCGACCGGCTCCTCGGCGTCTCCACCCACCGGGCCGACGAGATCCTCAGGGCCGCCGAGCAGGGCGCCGACTTCGTCACCTTCGGTCCCGTCTACGCCACCCCCTCCAAACTCCCCTATGGCGCCCCCGTCGGTCCGGGCGCCCTGCGCCAGGCCTGCGCCACCGCCCCTATCCCCGTTTTCGCTCTCGGCGGTGTCACCCCCGCCCGCGTGGCCGAACTGCTGGAAGCGGGCTGCACCCGCGCCGCCTGTATCGGCGCCATCCTGACGGCCGCCGACCCGGCCGAAGCCGCCCGTACGTTTCTGACGGCGCTGGCTCCTCGACCAGCTGCCCGCGTTTAAAAAAAATCCCCCGCCACGGTACGATGAGACCGTGACGGGGGATTAAACCACTTCAGGCAGACCTTCTGCCCCGGCTTACTTTTTCTCTTCGGGGAGCAAACCCAGCACCGTCCCCACAATCACCCCGAACAGGGCCCCTGACCAGGGGCCGGCCAAAGCGCCTCAGGTATTGCCGACGCATTGCCCCAGATAGCCGAGGAGGGCGCCGGCCAGCGTGCCGACACCGGCGAAGACCAACACTTTAAGTCCTTTGTTCATGGTCACCTCACGAGAAAGTCCCGCTTACAGATTCCCATCCTGGCGCAGGCGCCGATAGGAGGGGAAACGCGGGAGGCCAGATGGAAAAAATCCCTGAAATTTATAGGTTATCAAGGAGCCGAGCGGTGGGGGCTCCTCGCGTTCGGCGTCGGTAAAGCCCGTGCCGAGGCGGAAGCGGATGCCGTCCGGCCTTTCGACCAGCAGCGCCCCCAGCCGGCCGCGATGGCGGCCCTGGCCCGGCAGATGGGCGACGACCACAGCTTCGGCATCCTGCCAGCTCTTCACCTTGAGAATTTCGGCGCTGCGTCCGGTAGTGTAAGGCGCCTCAGGGCGGCGCACCATCAGACCCTCGCCACCGGCCGCTTCCACCCGGGCCAGCTCCTGGCGCAGGTGCTCACGGTCGCGTACTGGAACTTGGGGGATGACAAAGGCGTGGGGCGCCGTATGCTTCGCAAACCACTGCTGGGCCCGCTGCAGGCGCTCGACAAAGGGGCCACCGCCGTCAGGCACATCGAAAATGGCGAAGCGCAGCTGCCGCCAGCCGGCGTCATCCTGCGCCCTCTGAACGGTAGCTGCCGTCTCGACAAAGGAGCCTCGGCCGCCCCAGAGTTCCCCCTCCAGGGCAAAGGGGGGCCAGCCGACCAGAAAGTCGGCGGGCGGCGTCAGGCGATAGCCGTTTTTGGAGCACAGGGTCTGGCCATCCCAGTGGGACCGCACGCCATCGAGCTTTTCACTCATCAGCCAGCCGCTGACATCGACCTGCCCGCTGTCGACCTGCGCCTGCATGAATTCTGCGGCGGCGCCAGCGGTCAGCGGCAGCAGGGACAGCACCAGCGCCGCCAGCAGAGCAATCCCGCCCTTCCTCAGTCCAGCGCGCATTCGACCCACACCGGGCAATGATCCGAGGGCTTCTCCATGGCCCGGATCTCGTAGTCGATGCCGCTCTGCCGGCAGCGCTCCATCAACGGCGCCGTCAGCAGGATGTGGTCGATGCGCAGACCGCGCTTCGGTTCCGCCTCGAAGCCGCGACTGCGGTAATCGAACCAGCTGAAGCGGTCGGCGGTATCGGCATGCTGCTCACGGAAACTGTCGTGCAGACCCCAGCCCTGCAGGCCTTTAAACCAGGCCCGCTCTTCCGGCAGAAAGCTGGTCTTGCCGGTGCGCAGCCAGCGCTTGGCGTTGTCTGCGCCGATGCCGATATCGAAATCGACGGGGGCGATATTGAAATCCCCCATGACGGCCAGCGGCGCCGCCGGATCGCAGGCCGACTGCAGATAGTGCTGCAGGTCGGCGTAAAAGCGCTCTTTGGCCGGAAACTTCACCGGGTGGTCACGGCTTTCCCCCTGCGGAAAATAGCCGTTGATGACCTGCAGGACCTGCCCATCCGGTCGGGCGAACCAGCCGCTGATGAAGCGTTTCTGGGCTTCGTCGCCATCCGCGGGAAAACCGAGCTGCACCTTGATGGGCGCGATCTTTGACAGCAGCGCCACCCCGTAGTGGGTCTTCTGGCCGTGAAAAGCGGCCTGGTAACCGAGCGCCTCAATAGCCGCCAGCGGAAAATCCCCATCCTGCACCTTGGTTTCCTGCAGGCCGATGATATCGGGATCGTGCTTCTTGACCAGCGCTTCGAGCTGGTGCAGACGCGAGCGCAGCCCGTTGACGTTGAAAGAGACCAGCTTCATGGTTATCCCTCTCCCATAAAATATAGGGTTAAAGAGCGGCCACCCTGTCCAGCATCTCCCGCGCGGGCCAGATCCAGTCCCCCTGCACCGAAGTGGGCCGTTCGTTGAGATAAAGGGCGGCACCGGCCAGGTCGATCTCCAGCAGGTCCTGGCAGGTGACCAGATAACCTTCCAGATCCTGCATGGCGATATTCATCGCCCCCAGAACCGAACGGTTGGTGTTGCCATCGAAGGCCGGCGGTCCCAGCGCCAGACTCACCCGCATGATCTTCGCATCGGTCAAGCCATGGGAGACCAGGCTCATGAGAAAAACATCCCTGAAGATCCGGCCAAGATCCTCGAAATGGGGTTTCTTCAGACCGGGGACAAAGAGCATGTAACGCGTCAGGTCATGGCAGAAAAGAACACACTGGCGATGCTTGACCTGCACGAGGTTGGCGTGCCAGCTGCCGAGAGGGCTCTTCTCGACCAGAGGTGCGGGGGAAATCGTCGGCATTTTAGCCGCCAGTTTGCGTGTGCAGTGTAACAGCATGCTTTTCTACCCCTTCGCCGCTGTCGTCCGGCGTACCTTTTTCGTCGCCACGAAGACAACGTGGCGGTAGCCGCCGCGCCCCGGGCGCTGGCTGCTGGTGGCAAAGCCGGCGGCCTGCAGGCGCTTGTCGAAGCCTTCATCGTAGTTCTCTCCCCAGACGGTAAAGAGCCCTTGCGGCTGCAGAATGGCATGGACATTGGCGATGGCCCGACTGCCGTAGAGCGGATCCTGAGTGCGGTCGGTCTTGGGATGCGGCCCCTTGTAGAGATCAAAGACGACCGCATCGAAGCGGAGACCGTCGGCGTCCCGGGCCGCGCGGCGCACATACTCGGCCACATCGCCGATTTCGATGGTGACGCGGGAATCGTTCACCGCGTTGTCGGTAAGACAAGCCAGGGGGCCCCGACACCATTGCACGACGATGGGATTGAGTTCGGCCACCACCACCTGCGCCGTGGCGGGCAGGCAGTCCAGCACGGCCCTGAGCGTATAGCCCATGCCGAGGCCGCCGACCAGCACCCGCGGAGCGGCATGGTCCTTGAGGTGACGGCAGCCGAGTTGCCCCAGGACAATCTCGGAGCGGTTGGAGAGGCTGTTCATGAGCACCAGACCGCCGACGAGGATGAGAAAATCCTTCTCGCCGCGCTGGCGCAGTTCGAGCACGCCCTCGTCGGTTTCGATACATTCCAAAGTCTTCCAGGGTTGCGCCATGATTCGTCCTTGCGAAGGGGGGAGCAGAGCAGGGGCCACCATACCTGCCACAGCGCCGAAAGGCAACCGGGATTTACCTTGACAGCGCTCCCCCGATGCTGTTAGGGTCACGAAACTAGATAGTCGTTCCAGGAAACATACGAAGTCACAATAAAGTCATCGTGAGCCCCGGAATCCCTCCGGGGCTTTTTTTGTAGGAACGCGGAAAGAAGAAGAGCATGTCGTTTCACTCGTTTCAATTACACCCACAGGTCGCCGCCGGCGTCAGCGCCGCCGGCTACCATACTCCGACCCCCATCCAGACACAGGCGATTCCCCCCGTCATGGCCGGCCGCGACGTCATGGGCCTGGCCCAGACCGGCACCGGCAAGACCGCCGCTTTTGCCCTGCCGATTCTGCATCGGCTCATGGACGGTCCGCGCGGCCAGGTAAGGGCCCTGATCATCGCCCCGACCCGGGAGCTGGCCGAGCAGATTCACGGCGCCATCACCAGCCTGGGCGAGCAGACCCGGCTGCGCAGCCTGACCGTCTACGGCGGCGTCAACATCAACCCGCAGATACAGAAGCTCAAGCGCGGGGCAGAAATTGTCGTCGCCTGCCCCGGCCGCCTGCTCGACCATATCCGGCAGGGCACCATCGACCTGTCGCGGCTCGAAGTCCTCGTCCTGGATGAAGCCGACCAGATGTTCGACATGGGCTTTTTCCCCGACATCCGCCGCATCCTCGGGCATCTCCCGGCCAAGCGGCAGACTCTGCTCTTTTCGGCCACCATGCCGGCGGAGATTCGCAAACTCTCCAGCGAAGTGCTGCGCGATCCCCTGACCGTACAGGTCGATCGGGTGTCACCGGCGACCACCGTCAGCCACGCCCTCTACCCGGTGGCCCAGCACCTTAAAACCGACCTGCTGCTGCAGCTGCTGCAGCATACGGACACGGGCTCGGTGCTGGTCTTCACCCGCACCAAGCACCGCGCCAAGCGGCTGGGTCTGCAGCTGGAGAAGGCCGGCTACAAGGCCGCCTCCCTGCAGGGGAATCTGTCCCAGAACCGGCGGCAGGCCGCCCTCGACGGCTTTCGGGACGGCAGCTTCCAGATCCTGGTGGCGACGGATATCGCCGCCCGCGGTATCGATGTCTCCCAAGTCTCCCACGTGGTCAACTACGATATTCCCGACACCCCCGAGACCTACATCCACCGCATCGGCCGTACCGGCCGCGCTGCTCGCAGCGGCGACGCCTTCACCCTGGTGACCGGCGAAGATACGGCCATGGTGCGCGCCATCGAGAAGGTGCTGGGCAAAGCCGTCGAACGGCGCCAGGTCGCCGGCTTCGACTACAACCAACCGGCGCCGCCCAAGCAGCCCCAGGCGCCGCGGGCACCGCGCCCCCAGCGGCAAAAGGCCAAGCCCGCTCCGGCCGGCAAACAGGGCAACGGCCACGGCCGTCCCCGTCGCCCGGGTGGCCAGAAAAGCACCGGGAGCGTGAAGGCGGTTACCCGCTAACGCCTAGATAGAGAAGATAGGAAAGGCGGCCCCGATGGGGTCGCCTTTTTTCGTGCTGTTTTGAGTTAAGTATAAATGGTTAGTTTTCAACTATGTAGCGGGGTTCGTCCTGTCCGTCAACCCAAGCTGCCAATAGATAACACATACCATCTTCATCAACGATATATCGAACATGAAGCCGCCTGTAGGCGATATCTGTTACGGCAAGGTGAAACTCCTGATTGACGCCATTCAGTATTTTTCGTTTAACCGGCCAGGCGTGGGGATGTTCGTCCATGACGTCCAATATGGTTATCATAGCCGAAGGTAGGGCACGGTAGGCAGATGGGCTTTTAAGCCGCAAATATTCCCTAACACCCGAAAAGGCCGCTAGAAAGGTGGGAGTTTTCTGAATCCGGAGATATTTCCCGGACATTACTGCGCCTTCTTAGCTGACCGCAGATTGTCTCTAACCATTTCCTCGGCGATTTTCCTGTCCTCATCGATCATCTGAAGGAGATCGTCAATTGGAGTGGCGCGCCCATCCCTGATTTCCTCTAACGATTGCAAGGTCATGAGATCGGCCCTCCGCTCCAGAAGGTCTTCAGTGATCAGTCTTTGCCCACCGGCCTTGAAAAAGGCCTGGGGCGTCATATTGTGAACTCGGCAATATTCGCTGACATTGTGCAATTCTGCATCGTCTAGGGTGATATTGATCTGATTGCGTTTTGACATAACACGGGCTCTCCTTGCTAGGATTTGTAGCAATTCTAGTAAACGTGGTGCTGACATGCAAGAAAAACCGACCTTAGCGGCTTTCGTTCTTTCAAGGATGTCTCCATATCTTGTGCATGGGGGAGTTAAGTGCACACCCCAGTCCCTGATGTGTCTCCGTCAGTGAGAACAGCGATCCTGCCCGCCATCGTCCTCACGAGAGCAGTACTCCTCCGGCGGACGTCCTTCGGCGGCGCAGTGGCAGTCCAGCGGCTCGCCGCAGCGACGGCGCAGGGGCGGACGCCGAAAAAGGAGACCGATCCCGAGGCAGGCAAAGGTGAACAGGAAGGCCAACAGAACCATCAGAAAAATGGTCATGGCCTACATCCCGAAGTCATCGTAAAAGATGCTTTCCGGCTCGACGCCGAGGTTCTCCATCATCTCCCGGGCGGCCACCAGCAGCATGGGTGGCCCGCACAGATAGTATTCGCAGTCTTCCGGGGCCGGGTGGTCCTTGAGGTAGCGCTCATAAAGCACCTCGTGGATAAAACCCGTCGGGCCCTCCCAGTTGTCCTCGGGCTGGGGGTCGGACAGAGCCACATGCCAGCTGAAGTTGTCGTACTCGGCCGCCAGCTCCTTGAAGTCCGCGTCGTAAAAGAGCTCCTTGAGACTGCGCGCCCCGTACCAGAAGGAGATCTTGCGCTTGCTCTTCACCCGTAGCAACTGGTCGAAAATGATGGAACGCAAAGGCGCCATACCGGCGCCGCCGCCGAGGAAGATCATTTCCGCCTCGGTGTCGCGGGCGTAGAAATCGCCGTAGGGGCCGCTGATCGTCACCTGATCGCCCGGCTTGAGATTGAAGATGTAGGAGGACATTTTGCCGGGCGGCACATCGGGGTGGCGGGGGGGCGGCGTCGCCACGCGCACGTTGAGCATGATGATCCCTGGCTCACCGGGGTAGTTGGCCATGGAATAGGCCCGCTCCACCGGCTCCTTCACCACCGACTTGTACTGCCAGAGGTCAAAACGGTCCCAATCGCCGCGAAAACGCTCCTCGATGTCGAAATCCCGGTAATGGACTTCGTGGGGCGGCGCCTCGATCTGAATGTAGCCGCCGGCCCGGAAATCGACCTCTTCGCCTTCCGGCAATTCCAGCACCAGCTCCTTGATGAAGCTGGCGACATTGCGGTTGGAGCGCACCGTACACTGCCATTTGCGGATGGCAAAGATTTCCGGCGGCAGTTCGATTCTCAGATTCTGCTTGACGCTGACTTGGCAGGCCAGCCGCATCCCCTCCCGGGCCTCGCGGCGGTTGATGTGCCCTGTCTCCGTAGGCAGAATGGCACCGCCGCCCTCCTCGACCCGGACCAGACACTGCCCACAGGAGCCGCCGCCCCCGCAGGCCGAAGGGATGTAAATCCCCTGCGAGCCAAGGGTTTGCAGCAGCTTGCCACCGGGGCTGACTTTGAGAGACTTCTCCTCATCCTCGTTGATGACGATTCTGACCTTGCCGCGCGGCACGAGAAAATAGCGCGCCGTCACGATCAGGGCGACGAGAAGAAGGATGATGCCGGTAAAAAGAGAGACGCCGAGTACGACTTCAAGCATGAAAAAATCCGTCGTTATAATTGGATCCCCGAAAAGGCCATGAAGGCCAGGGACATGAGTCCGACCACGATAAAGGTGATACCGAGACCGCGCAGGCCAGCCGGGATGTTGCTGTAGTTAAGCCGGGTGCGAATGCCGGCCAGGGCGGTAATGGCCAAGGCCCAGCCCGTGCCGCTGCCCAGGCCGAAGACGATGCTTTCGCTGAAACTGTAGCTGCGCTCCACCATGAAGAGGGAGCCGCCCAGAATCATACAGTTGACGGTAATCAGGGGCAGAAAGATACCCAGGGCGGCGTAAAGGCGCGGCACGTATTTATCCAGCACCATCTCCAGAATCTGCACGATGGCGGCGATGACACCGATGTAGCAGATCAGCCCGAGAAAGGTCAGATCGACGTTGTCGAGGCCGGCCCAGGACAGCCCCCCTTCCCGTAGCAGGTAGCGGTAGATGAGGTTGTTGACGGGCACGGTGATGGTCTGCACGACAACCACGGCCAGCCCCAGACCTAAGGCGGTGTCGACCTTCTTGGAGACGGCCAGAAAGGTGCACATGCCGAGGAAGAAGGCCAGGGCCATATTCTCGATGAAGACCGCGCGGATGAATATGTTGAGATAGTGCTCCATCACGCCTCCTCCACCTGATCCTTCTTCCAGGTGCGCAAGGCCCAGATGAGCAGGCCGATAATAAAGAACGCACTCGGCGGCAGCAGCATGAGCCCATTCGTCACGTACCAGCCGCCCGACTGAGCCAGACCGAAGACCTGCACCCCGAAGAGGGAACCCGATCCGAAGAGTTCACGCAGAAAGGCCACGAGCAGCAGCACCAGGCTGTAGCCCAGGCCGTTGCCGATGCCATCGAGAAAACTCATCCCCACCGGGTTCTTCATGGCAAAGGCCTCGGCGCGTCCCAGCACGATGCAGTTGGTGATGATGAGGCCGACAAAGACGGAGAGCTGCTTGCTGATATCGGGCAGAAAGGCCTGCAGAAACTGATCGACCACGATGACCAGCGAAGCGATGATGGTCATCTGCACGATAAGGCGGATACTGTCAGGAATCTGCCGGCGGATGAGGCTGACGGAAGCGCTGGAAAAGGCCACGACGGCCGTCACCGCCAGGGACATGACCAGGGCCGTCTCCAGACGGGTCGTCACCGCCAGGGCCGAACAGATACCGAGAATCTGCAGCGCGATGGGATTGTTGTCGAAAATCGGCCCGAAGAGGGTTTTGCCCATCCTACCCATTGAATCCCTCCTGTCGCAAACGCTCCAGATAGGGACCGAAACCATCCGGCCCCAGCCAGTAGCGCAGCAGGTTGGTCACGCCCTTGGTCGTCATGGTCGCCCCGGAAATACCATCGACCTGATAGCGGGCCTTGGCGGAATCCTCATCCACCTGGCCACGCAGCACCTCGATACGCACCTCCCCCTTATCGTCGAAGACCACCTTGCCCGGCCACTGGGCCAGCCATTGGGGATTGTCCACTTCACCGCCCAGGCCAGGAGTCTCGCCGTGCTCGTAGAACCCGAAACCGGCAACGGTGCGCAAATCGGGTTGCAGAGCGAGATAACCGTACATGGTGGACCACAGCCCCTTGCCGTATACCGGCAGCACCACCTGGCGAACCTCGCCTTCCTGCCGGATCAGGTAGACAGGGGCAAAACGCGACCGGGTGCGCAGGCCGGCGATGTCCAGGTCGGCAGGAATGGTCCGATTCAGGGAAGGATCCCTTGCCGCCCGTTCCTGGTTGAAGGCTTCCGGGTCGAAGGCATCGCTGTAACTCCCCGTCGCCAGCTCGACCAGACGAGGATCGACATGAGCCTTCCAGAATTCATAAACGTCGTCCGTCGAAGTCATCAGGCCAGTGACAGCCAGGACATCGCCATAGTGGCGGACCAGAGCGTCCCGCTCCTTCTTGGCGCGCAACCCGGCCGTGGTCCCCGAGACCAGCAGGGAGCAAACGAAACAGACGAGGAAAGCGACCAGAAAAGTGCGGCCGACGGTATCATTGGCCATAGCGCATCCTCCGGCGCCGCATCTGTGCCTTGAGCACAAAACGGTCAATCAAAGGGGCCAGCACATTGCCGAACAGGATCGCGAGCATGGTTCCTTCCGGAAAAGCCGGATTGAGTACACGGATGAGAATGAGCATCGCACCGACGAGCAGCCCGTAAAACCATTTACCCGTATCGGTCAGGGCCGAAGAAACCGGATCGGTGGCCATAAACACCAGGCCGAAGGCGAGGCTGCCCAGCACCAGGTGCCAGTGTGGTGGCACGGAAAAGAGCAGGTTGCCTTCGCTGCCGACGGCATAGAGAAGCGACGAAAGACCAACGGCACCCACCAGCACCGCCAGCATGGTGCGCCAGGAAGCGACGCCGGTAAAGAGCAGGATGGCGGCGCCGATCAGACAGGCGA
This sequence comes from Desulfuromonas sp. KJ2020, assembly GCF_024197615.1. Lineage (NCBI taxonomy): Bacteria > Pseudomonadati > Thermodesulfobacteriota > Desulfuromonadia > Desulfuromonadales > Desulfuromonadaceae > Desulfuromonas > Desulfuromonas sp. KJ2020. The sequence continues at coordinate 1,587,170 of NZ_JAKUKE010000001.1, read as the reverse complement.
GGGCCGAAGTCTCGCCGGGGGCCCCCGGAATAGTGCCGATAAAAGCCTGCAGCCAGCTCCAGCCCTGCTGCACTTCGAGCAGCCCGCCTTCGGCGGCCAGAGCCAGCGGTGTGGCCGCGGTCACCCCGTCGATGGGCACGTAGGAATTACTACTGGAAAACTGCCCCGGATAGGCGAAGAAGAGAAAGGCATAGGCCGTCAGGGCCGGATTCATGAAATTGCGGCCCGTACCGCCGAAAATCTCTTTGCCCAACACGATGCCGAAGCTCACCCCCAGGGCGGCCTGCCACAAAGGGAGGGCCGGCGGCAGGATCAGGGCCAGCAGCAGGCCGGTAACCCCCCAGCCCTCATTGATCTCCAGCTGACGCACCGAAGCAAAGAGGGCCTCCCAGCAAAAGGCCATGAGCCAGCAGACCAGCAGCAGCGGTACGAAATAAAGAGTCCCCAGCAGCAGGTTGTCCCCCAGGTAGGCAGGATCGTGGCCGATGCCGAAGAGGGAAAAGACCCCCTGTCGCCAGCCTTCGAGGCGGGCGAGCCCTTCGGCCTGCATGGCCCGGTGCATCTGATAGCCGCTGTTCCACAGGCCGAAAAAAACGCAGGGAAGCAGAGCCACAACCACCGCCAGCAGAATGCGTTTGAGGTTCAGGGCGTCGCGCACATGCGGGGCGTTCGCCGTTTTCCCAGGCCTGGTGCGCCAGACACCAGCCAGAGCACGTTTAATGGGAGCAAGCCGGTCCGCGGCCATCACCCCTCCTTCTCAATGTCATCAAGAACGTTGCGCAGCAGCGATCCGAAATCGTTTTTCCCCGGGCAGACAAAACTGCACAGGGCCAGATCCTCCTCGGCCAGATCGAGGCAGCCGAGCGCCCGCGCGTCTTCACTGTCCCCCGCCGCCAGCGCCCGCAGTAGATAGGTGGCGGAAACATCCAGCGGCAGCACCTGCTCATAGGTGCCGATGGAATAGATGGCCCGCCCCTCCCCGCCCCGCGCCGTGGTGAAGCCGTGCGGCCGCCGCCGGGCCAGCCCGCCGGCAAAGAGATTGCGCACCGACCAGGAGCCGAATCCCGGCCGCAGCCAGCTGAGCGAGACGGGGGTATCCGGCGCTTCGGGCAACGCGCAGGCCTGCAGATGATAGCGGCCGAGAAAGCCGAGGGGACCGCGGGCGGCATGACCGCTCAGGGGCGATCCGGACAGCAGCCGCTGTGTCCCTTCGGCCAGTTCGTCCCGCAGCAGGTCGCCCAGATGCGCACCCAGACGGGTACGCAGCAGACGCGGCTTGCGCATGCCTTCTCCCCCCAGGGCAATGACCCGCTCCAGCCGCAGCTTCCCGCGTACAAAGAGATGGCCGATAGCAATGACATCCTGGTAGTCGATGTGCCAGACGGGGCGATCAACGGTCACCGGGTGCAGATGGTGAATATGCGTGCCAACCAGCCCGGCCGGATGGGGCCCGGCAAAAGCGACCGCCTCGAAGGTGTCCACCTCGGGCAGCTCCAGCCCCGGAGCCTGGCAAAGGTAGCGCGGGCCTTCGCACAAATGGCTGAGCACGCGCAGGCCGTGGTGGAAATTGTCCCGCTGCTCGCCGAGAACCACTGCCGGGTCGGCGGCCAGGGGATCGCTGGCCATGGCGGTGACCAAGAGGGCCGCAGGCATTTCCGCCGGGTCGGGCACGCGGTCGAAGGGGCGGCGGCGCAGGGCCGTCCACAGGCCCGACTGCAACAGGTTGTCGACGACCTGCTGGCGCGAGAGCTGCGACAGGCGATTTTCCGGGTAGTTCGGAAAGGTTTCCGCCGCGTCACCTTCCAGAGCGATCTCCACGGCCAGCAGCACCCGCTTGGGGCCCCGGTGGATCGCCGTCACCCGCCCGGCGCCCGGCGCGGTGAAGCGCACCTCGGGACAACGCTTGTCGGTGAAGAGGGTCTGACCGATCCGCACCTGGTCTCCTTCGGCCACTTCCATGGTCGGCTTGAGACCGGGATAGTCGGGCCCCAAAAGAGCCACGCGCTTTACGGAGGATCCGTTGTTGATATGCTGCTCAGGTTGTCCGACAAACGGGATATCGAGCCCGCGCCGTATCTGAATGATTTTCATGGGGTGGATTTCACCTGGTGTCATGGAGTAGATCAGTGCCGTCTCGTCAAATATCCATCAGACCCAGGGCGTTGCGAACCAGGGTCTGCTTTTCTTTCATCTCCTGCAGCAGCAGACTGTTGAAGATATCTTTCACCTCGGTGGAGGTACTTCGCTCCATCATTTCCTCGTAGAGCTCAACCAACTGTCCATCCAGCTCCAGTGCTAGATCCAGCACATCGTCAAAAGGCATATCCTTTCCCCGATCCACCTCATGGAGGGCGGCAAAAATATCCTGATCGTGGGAGTACTTGAACCAGCTGGACAGCACGCTTTCCGGGAGGTCATCCCGAAAGGCGGCGATATTCTTTTCCAGGTTCAGCTCATGGCGAGAAATATAGTCCAGCAAAAGGCGCACCCGCGCATTGCTGCAGTGCTTTTTCAGTTCGGTATAAAGAAAACCGGCCTGCTTATGGAAAGCCCCAATATTATTGAGCACATCCCGGGTCTGTTCAAACCGCATTCAACCCCTCCTCCGCAAAAGTCATGAACAAGGACAAACCACGCACAGCCTCTTAAGTATAACGTCAGACCGGACCATGTCCACCCTGCCGCCGGGCGGGGACACAGGTGTCGGGCTGCCCGAAAAAGCGGCTATCTTAGTGGAGGGGAAAAAGATTGAAAACAAAAAAGCACCAAACGACAAGACGAACCGAACGGTCATTTCCCCGGCGGCCGGTCCAGGCGCCAGGCATAGAGGGTCAGAGGAACCAGCAGGAGACAGGCGCACAGATAGGGATAGACGTGGTTGACCTGATATAAGCTGGTGCCGATAAGCGGTCCGGCCACGAACCCCGCCGCCGGGCAGGCGGAGACCAGGCCACCGACGGCACCCTGCTCTTCCGGGCCCACGGACAAGGAGGCACCGGCCGTGAAGCCGGGAGCGACCAGTCCCAATCCCAGGCCGAGAATCCCCATCAGCCCCACCAGCATGGGCACACTGCCCGCCAGAAGGAGGGAAGGATAGCCAACCAGCAGAAGAGGCAAACCCACCTTGATCAGGCGCCGGGGAGTCATGCCCGCGCGGCGGACCAGAAAAGATTGGGCGAAGAGCGACATGGAAGCCGACACCATCATGCCCATGCCGATGGCCTGCGCCGTGGTCTGGCCGTCGAGGACAAAGCGATCCTGAAAATAGAAGCCGATGGTCTGGCTGACCATGGAAAAGGAGAGAAAGGTGCCGACCCCGACAACCATGAAAGGGAAATAGCGTCGATCAAAGAGCCGCAGGCGAGGCGGTCTCCCCGACCGATGGGCACTGCGGGTCGGTTCCTTCATGACCAGTGCGAGCAGCACGGAACTGACCAGCGCGCCGGCAGCGGCGACATACAACGGCGCCAGCAAACCGATGGCGGCCAAAGCGCCGGCCATACCCGGACCCAGAATCGTCCCCAGGGTGCGGGCCGCTCCCAGCCGCCCCATTCCCACCACCCGCTGCCTGTCGGTGGTGGTATCCGCCACATAGGCCGAGGCCGCGCTGGGCGCCGCCGAGATGAGGGACGCCATGAGAACCCGCGAGGAGATGGCCAGAACATAGAGCAGCAAACCGCTTAAGGCCCCCTTCAGCCCGAAAAGGAAGACCGTCGCAAAAAGCAGGGAGCCAAGGACGTAGCCGAACTGGCCGACCAGCAAAACCGGCTTACGCCCCCAACGGTCGCAGGTACGCCCCCAGAGGGGACTGGTCAGGGTAAAAACCAGGGAAGAACTGGTGATAATCAGGCCGATCTGGATTTCCTTAAGACCGACCTCGCGACCGAGGGGCGCCAGCAGGGCAAAGGTCATCGACTGGCCAATACCCGTGGCGAGTACGCTGAAAAGGACCAGGGCTGTCACCAGACGCGTCGATGGATGAAAAGGGGAAGCAGAGGATGTCATAGACCCCTGACACTAGGCCATCGTCCTCCGTAAGGCAAGAGCAATGTGGCCTTCCTGTCGCCTCAGGGGAGCTTGGGCCACCGGGCCGGGTGGGTAAAGACGTAGTCGTTATCCTTGGCCGGGGTGTGGCAGCCGATGCACTCCTGCACGAAGGAGGCGTCCTGGCCGTAGGGCACCTGCTCCGGACCGCGCCAGCGGGCGAAGCCCCAGCCGTGGGTAGCGGCAAAACGCCCGCTGTCCTTGATCATGAACTCGGTATGCAGCAGCTCGCCGGGGACCTGGGCGGCCGGCCACAGGGCGTGGGTCGCATCCTTCCATACGATCTTGCCCAGCATGGCGCCGTCCGGCCAGGGATTGGTCTGCCCTGCCTGCGCCGCCGCGATGGCCACGTCGTTGCCCAGAATCACCCGCAGCGACTGGTTGTCCGTGCGGTGCGAAACGGCAATGACTCGCCAATCCCGATAGCCTTCCGGCACCTCGATGCCGTTGGGCGCCGGCGCCAGCTTTTCGCCCGCCCCGGCCGCCACGGCGCCGCCTAAAATCAGCATCGCCAGAATTACCCCTATTTTTTTCATAAGCACCTCCTCCTGCCGTAATTTGACCGTCCGGCCCTAAAGAGACGAACGCCCTGAAAGCATAGCAGGCAAAACCCCCTTGCCAACCGGCCGTCTCGCCCCGGTCATGGCCGCAGCCAGCGCCTCCCCGCCTCCACCTGCAGGGGCGGCGGCACCACATGCGGGGGGAGCGGCAGCACCGTCGTGGCCGCGGGGGGCTGCAGTTCCCGGTAGAGTTCCTCCCAGCGGCGCAGATAGCTCTTGGAAAGGTGCGTGGGCAGCAGAAAGCGCGGGGCCAGACGCTGGGCCAGCTCGTTCAGGTCGCGGGTAGACAGGTGATAGGACTGCCGGGCCTTGGCCACATCCTCGGCCAGAAAGGCGCAGTCGGCACAGAGCAGGGTGAGGTCGTTGAAAAAAGCCAGGATGCGGGCGCGGTTCGCCATCGTCCAGCCGACATCGGTGAGATAGCCGACCGCTTCCGTGCGCTGTTCCAGGCGGATCGATTCGTACAAGGGCCTCGCTTCACGCGGGGCGCTCACGACAGCCTCCCCCTGGCGCTGCCACACCGGCAGCGTCCCTTCCCCCTCCCCCTGCCAGACGCGGTGCTTGAGCTCCCTGATCCACGGCCCCTGCACCAGCCCCTGCGCCGCCAGTTTCTGCCGGTCGAGAGCAAAGGGCGATCTTTCCTCCAGGCGGAAGGCGAGCACCGGCAGGCGATGATCGAGAATGACGGCGCTCACCCGGGCATAACGACAAGACCAGATAACCGGACCGTCGCGACGGGAGACCCCGTCGCTGTGACGACGGAAACCCTGCGGGCCACTGAAACGATAGTGATGGATTTCGGCGGGATGAACCTCGTGCACGCGCAGGGTGCACCAGGTCGGTTCGCACAGGTTCCAGTCGTAGCCGCTGAGCTGATGGTAGACCCGCTCGGCCATGCCGGCCGGTCCATAGAGGTCGAGAGCTTTGGGAGAGGCGTGATGGTGGCGCACCAGGGTCGGCAGCCCCATGAGGTGGTCCATGTGGGCGTGGCTGACGAAGACCGTATCGATGGGCTTGACCACCCGCTTGGCCAGGTGGGCGAGCTGGCCGCAGTCAAAGAGCAGCGCCCGCCCCAGCGGGCGAATACGCACCCACAGCAGGGGATCGTCGAGCAGGCCGGCGAAAAAAGCCGGTTCGAGGTAACGAAAGGGCAGACGCTGGGCAGCAGGCATGTCCGTTTCCCTTTCATACAGGCGCGAGCCGATTCAGGCGGCCGCCAGTCTCAGACGCTCACCCGGTTCTTGCCCGCCCGCTTGGAGCGGTAGAGGGCCTGATCCGCCGCCTCTACCAGCGCCAGCAAGGTGTCGCCGTCTTCGGGGCAGCTGGCGACACCGATGGAGATGGTCGGCTGCAGCGCGATACCATTCTTTTCCAGACCCGCTTCCTGCAACAGCCGGCGGATCTCCTCGGCCACCTGTACGGCGGCGGCCTTGTCATAACCGGGCAGCATGGCGGTAAACTCGTCGCCGCCGAAGCGGCAGGCCCGCCCCTGCTCGCCCAGCACCCGGGCGATCAGGCGGCCGGTCTGGGCGATGGCGTACTCCCCGAACAGGTGCCCATGGGTGTCGTTGATGGGTTTGATACCGTCCATGTCCATCATCAGCACCGACAGCGGCCCCCCCTGCTGCAGAGCATGCTGCAAGGCGACGGCGAGGGCATCGTCGAAGCAGCGCTTGCTGTCGAGCCCCGTCAGGGGATCGACGCGCGCCAGCTGCGACAGCTCATCGTGATAGCCGAGGTCCATGGCGTCCACCATGGAAAAGCGCAGCACCGCCTGGCCCAGGTAGATCTTGTCCCCCTCGACCAGTTCCCTGACCCCGGCCAGCGGCTGGCCGTTGACCCGGGTGCCGTTGGTCGAGCCGAGATCTTCCAGCCCATAGCGGCCCTCCGCCTGCCGCGTGATGCGGGCATGGCGCGAAGACACCATCATGTCCGTCAGTACCAGGCCGCACTCCCGGGCGCGGCCGACCAGGATCTCCTGGCCGATGGGCTTGTTATGCCCCAGATCAGCCCGATTGCCCCGTATCACGGTCAGCACCGCCTGCTTCTGGTGCGCCTGGGCTGAAAGCTCCCCCGGCCTGAAAATCATCGTCTCACTATGGCGAGCCCTGTCCTTGTTTCCATTATTCATTTGAGTCCCCTTTGCAAACACAGAACTGCCTGAAGTTTAGCAGATCAGCGCCGGTTTCGTCCATCGGCCCGCAACAATAATCCGTTCAGTACGGTTGATCTTTATCGTATTGATCTTAAACTCATAGAGGATGCACAGGCACAGGACTCAAGAAAATACCTCCTCAACCAGGGCGAAAGATGAATATTCTCATCTGTATCAACAACCGGGTTTTGGCTGAAGGACTGCAGCGAATCATTTTTGACCACGTGACGGGTGCGATGGTCGACAAATGCTTTTCGGGCCGGGATGGCACCTGGCCAGACCTCGTGCTGTTTGATTCCCGCGAGCGCATTGATCTTCTCAAAAAGCACTATACCCGCGCCCGTTTTCTGTGCATCGATGTCGGCCTGAAAGATACGGATCTGGCCTGGCTTCTTTACTGCCAGGGGATTCACGGTATCATCTCCCCCGAGCTCGACGTGAGCATGTTCGGCAAGGCGCTGCGGGCCGTGTATGAGGGACAAATCTGGGTCGAACAGATTCATCTCAAAGCGGTCTTCGGCGAGGGCACCACGTTTCCCTCCCGCGGACGTTTGCGGGGTCTGAGCGAACAGGACCGAAAAATCGTCAGACTCGTCGCCGGCGGCAGGAAGAATCGGGAGATTGCCGACCTCCTCTGCCTGAGTGAACCGACCATCAAGGCCCACCTCAGCCGTCTCTACAAAATCCTCAAGGTCAATAACCGCTCCGGCCTGGTCGCTTTGGCCGCCGAAAGCGGCTGGACCGGCGAACAGGAGTCCTAGCCTTTCGTCTATCCCTTCCTGACTTTCGTATATATCCCTTCGTTGCTCATTAAGCTCCCCTTGCATCATTGCGGCCCCAGCCTGCTCTGGAATAATAAGATTAATCTTTACCCATTTACACGTCTATCAAGGGGGGGGCGGTGCGACTCTCCTGTAACAAAAAGGAGGCGTTATGAAAAAACCAGGCGGATGGACCAAAGACATTGCGTGGATTGGCACCCTGACAGCCATAGTGGCCACTTTTCTGCTGGCGTGGCCGTGTCTGGCCTTGGCTGCCAAAGGAGGCATTCCCGGCAAACCGGGAGGTGGCGAAGAGGCGGCCGGCAACAACCTGAGCTTTCCGGTGATCTGGGCCGAGGGCGTCAGCAAGACCCTGACGGGAACACCCGGCATGACCCCGGTCACCAACGGCACCTGGTGGTACTGGTGGGGCACGACGGGGGATGATGTCCCCTTAAGCTGCCTGCCCGATCCCGATGACAATGGGTTCTGTGACGACCGCATTCCCAACCAGGCCACCGGCTCCCTTCCCGGGGAAGGGAACGTGCGGGCCTATGTGCAGAAGGACGTGAACAACGTCTGGCAGGCGGCCGCAGCCGAGGGCATCGGCGCCCCCGTGGTGGTGGACTGGATCGACTGGGGCGACAATCTGGAATCGGTGGATTGGTACACGCGGTCGCAAGTACGAACCGAGGTCGTACTCTACCAGGATCTGGCGACGCCCATGCTGGAGTATCAGATGCGTCACGTCGACGGCTGGGGCATTGACGAGGTCCACGGCCTGGCCGTACAGGGCTCGTCGGCGCTCGAAGGCCCCGGCAGCCAGGCGACGGTCTACTCCCCCTGCGCCCGCCTGACCATCCAGAAGCTGCTCGTCAGCCGGGACGACCCGGACTACCCCGGGCAGACCAATCCTCTGCTGGCTAACCTGATGTGGGACGATACGGCCAAGCTGTGGACAGGGGAAAGCGAGGGAGAAAGCCTGGTCAATCCGCCTATTTTCAACAAGCCCGTCTATGAGGGCGGGGACGGACCCGGTTACTACTCGGCGGAAATCAACGTCAAGGGCAAGGTCATTTTCGGCTATACCTGGAACGTGCGCAGCCTGAATGACGCCATCGTCAACGGTGGCGAGGCCGGCGGCGATTATCGCATCACCTTCAGCCTGGACGAAACCTGCGGCACCGACACCAGCGGCGCGACCGTCACCCTCAACACCTTCTTTGAGGCGGCCAGCGGCGATGATCCCGGCACCCGCATCCTGCTCCCCGTGGAAGAAGAGACCACAGGAGGTGAGGTCGTCATTGCCGAAGAAGAAAACAATCCCACCGTCGGCGCCGAGGCAGTCCTCGATTTCATCAACAACCTGACCTATATCGATGTGCGGATTCTCGAACGCGGTGGCGGTGGCGGTGGCGGTAAAAAACGATAACCGTAAGGGCGGGTTTCAAACCCGCCCCTACACCAACCAAACCCCATTCCAACAACCACTCCGTAGGGGCGCGATTCATCGCGCCCTGATTCATCGCGCCCTGATTCATCGCGCCCTGATTCATCGCGCCCTGATTCATCGCGCCCAACACGCAGACAGGGCGCCATGAATTGCGCCCCTACACCACCCGCGTCGGGTGATTGATATCCTCTTCCCATCGAGCCGGGTTCTCGGCGATATACTGCCGGATACCAGCCAATTCCCGGTCGTCGCGGATAACGCGTTCATAATAATTACGCTGCCAGACCGGGACACCGGGGGTGTTGCGGGATTGGTTGATGGCATGGGTACAACGCGCCTTGAATGCCCGCACAATTGCACCCACCGTAGGGGCGCGATTCATCGCGCCCTGATTTAACGCGCCCCGATGACCGGGGGCCGGATTCGCCGATTCGGGCGCAATGAATTGCGCCCCTACGGGGTTATTGATCACAATAATCCCATGCACATGGTTCGGCATGACAACGAACGAATCCAATGCGACCTGGGGGTAATGTTGGGGCAAATCGTGCCAGGCCTCCAGAACGATGCGCCCGTTTGAATTCATCACCACCCTGCCATCACCCGCCTCGCCGAACAGACATTCCCTTTCGTGGGCGCATATCGTCACAAAATACGCCCCCTCGCGGGAATAATCGTAATCCGGCAACCGGATGGACCGCCGGTGGTGAATGTCCGGATTGAAAACCATCCGTCCCTCCGTACGGGCGCGATTCATCGCACCCCAATATCCGTAGGGGCGGGTTTCAAACCCGCCCCTACACCGCCCAAACCCTTCCTTAACCCGTTCAATCCCGCCCTTAAAATCTAAGCCCCGAAAAGCGTTTTGCCGAGCTCGACGGCAATGACAAGATTCGACACGAACGCCCCGGCAAAGGTGGTCGTGGCGCCAAGGCTGAACGGCCAGTTGCGCATGCCATGCACTTCCTCCCGGCGGCTGCACAGATAGCCATACTCGCTGTGCAGACGTTCCAGATCCGCCTCCCCACTGCTTTCTTCGATGCGTCGGCGCAGGTCGGCGCATTTGCTTTTCAGCTCCCGTTCCATCTGGTGACGATAGCGGCTCAACATCCGATGCAGATCGAGTGCCGGCACCAGCAGTACCAGCAGCGACAGCAGAAAAGGGAAGACAATCCAGCTCCACATGAGCAGCTGCACCCAGGGGTTGGACTCGCGCGTCCAGGAGGCCATCAGAATATAAGTAGCGATCAAGCCCCCCTCGGCCAGAGTGACCACACTGAACTTAACCAGCGCCGCACCAAAGAAAGAAAGACCGCCGCAACGGTCCGGGGCAGTGTAATCGAGTTTGAGCTCTGCCGCGTGGGTGAATTTGCGGAAGGTTGTCACCACGCCGAATATCCCCCAGGCGGGGAGCCCGCACACAAAACCGGCGATAAAGAAGCCGGCGAAGAGCAGCAGAGCCGCCACCGGGTCAGGTTCCGACACCCCGAACAAGGCGCCCATGGCGGTATTCGCCAGGCCGAAGCCAAGACCGGCGAGCACGAAGTGGCGATCACTCAGCACCCGGTTCAGCGGCACCAGAAAGGTCGCCAACCCCGGTTCTTCGCAATGTTCCTCCCACAGGGGGAAGAGATGGCGCAGGGTCGCGGTCGCAAAAAAGAGGAAGATCGGGGCGCCGGCGATCAGCAAGGCCAGCAGCCAGCTCCAGTTGTGCAGGGCCGTGGTGCCGACACGGGCATAATAGGGGAGAAAGAAAACCAGGGCGGCGGCCACGGAGAGCAGAAGTTTGCCCACTACCCCCAGGCCGAGGCGATCGGCCCAACGCTCGTAAAACGGCTCAAAAGCAATTTCGCTCATGGGACTCTCCGTTGGTTGATAGGGTAAGAATGGAACCTCTTCTCCCAGATCCTCGGCAATCATTCGGAAGAGCGCTTGATCAAAAGCCAGCTTTGGGGATCATCACCCTTTTTAAAACGCACCAAAGAGAACTCCCCCTGCAGGCGTTCGCCATAAAGAACGAAAGAGAAAGCCCCTTTTTTCAGCCCCGCCGCCATATCCTCAAGGGGCTCATAGTCACCGCTGTCCCAGATAGTCACGCGGCCGGCGCCATAATGACCTTCGGGAATCGTTCCTTCAAAGTCCGCATACTCCAGCGGGTGATCGTCCACTTGAATGGCCAGCCGCTTATCGGCCGGATCCATCGACGGGCCCTTGGGGATGGCCCAGGATTTCAGCACGCCGTCGTGTTCCAGACGAAAGTCCCAATGAAGGTGGGAAGCGTGGTGTTCCTGGACGACGAAGGTAGGCATCTTTACTCTCAGGGCAGGGTGCGGGTTTTGTTGGCAATTGTCGGTCGGACTGGGGTCATGTATGCACGTCTCCTTATTTGCATTCTGTGGTTTTGCGCCCTTGAATCACTTCTGGTTGGGTCGGTTTTGCTGAGAAGTCTTTCCGGCAGGAATTCGGCCCAAGGTGAAATCATCCGATACGTCCGGTTTGTCCTTAGCCCCACCTCGCTCCATGTGCGTTAAGACAGCGGCAAGATAGTCGACTGAGGCCTCTGTGTTCATTGCCGTATCCCTGGTTGCATTTAAAATCTCTGCATAGCCGTATGTAAAGAGCGCGGAGAAAAAAGACCCAAAGATCACCAGAAGACCAGCCTGCTGAGTCCCAGGCATTTCTGCCTCGAAGAACATTCTGGCGCCCACCACTACACCTAAAATGCCACCGATTATCGCCCCCACCTTGATCAGCATGGCGATCGTCATAAGAGCGGGGTAGGCCGACTCGTTACGTCTTGCAATTCTCTCGGCGGTAAATTCACTCAGACTTTGTCGCACGTCAATACTCCCAGCCCAATCAAATCAAAACTTGCCTGAATCCCTGTGGTTTACAGGATTCCCAGGTAGTTCGAAAGTCGATTTTGAAAGCTCATCGGCAAATTTTTTAATTTTTAAATCAACGTAATTGACCTGCATGGTCACCATGAAACTCGTGAGACGAACCTCGTTATTCGGTTCAGGTTTCCACAGAAGAACCTGCCTGACAAGGTCGGGAACAACCTGAGGCGGACCGTATTTTTCCCGCAACATGCGGGTCACATACGGTCGCAGGTCTTTGTTTTTGGATGAATCGGTGAAGATAACGTCGATCCCATACAGGAACTGACCATAGCCCCCCTTGGCAGGTGACAAACGAAGCTGAACTTTGGCCGAATGATTAAACAGGGTTGTCTGGTAATTGTAACTGGTCGCATCACCAACCAGCAATTTGGGATCATACCTTTTGTTTAAATTTAGGCCACCCCCCTTTGCTAATGGAAGGTTTCTTTCCTGGGCAGCCTGGAGAATTTGCTGCCGGGTCATACCGGTATGCCAGATGTCGAAGGTGACGGCATAAGCAGGTGCGATCAGTGATCCAAAAATAAAAACAACTGCAAATAGTAAACGAATCATCTCAATACCATGAACCTTTCTGGAAAGCATTCCAGTTTTTTATCGTTCAATTACAATCGCCACTCTTTCCGATGCTCTCGCAGAAATTCTTGGGCCGGCCAGTATTCACGCGCCGCTGGAGGTAGGATGGTGCGGCCTGAAAGCATTGTGAGCAGACCAGGGAAATTAGGGTCGCTGCCAATGGTGCGCGCAGTAATTACCGTATAGTTGTCAGCAACGCCGAGCATCCCTTCATCGAAGCCCCAGTGGCAGGTACGGCAGAGCGTCATACCGTTGCGGATGTCGTCATTCTTTGACTTGCTCCACGGTACGATGTGGGCCGCCTCCACCACCGTATGGCCGTCCGGGGTAACGATACGGATGCCGCACAGGGCGCAGCGGTGGTCATAGGCCGTGGTCACCACCTTGCGAAACGCTTGATCCCGTACCGCCGGCCGGTAGTTGTCCGCCTCTACGATCTCCTTCACCAGCGGCAGGTGGGCCTGCTCCTCCAGCACCCGGCTGTAGTCGAAGGCCTCGCGGTTGATGATCGACTGCTCTCGCAGCAGCACCGCCGCCTCCTCAGAGAAGCAGGAGAGGAGCAGCGCTTCTCGCAGTGCCTCCCGTCCTTCCCCGCTCTGCATGATCTGAAACAGCCCATCGTCCAGCTTCGCCCCCAGGGCGTACTTGCGCAGGTAGCTGACGGAGGCGGTGTTGTTGATGACCGCATCGGTGATGGCTTTACCCGGCTGGGGGACCAGCTCCCAGAACGGTTCACGAGTGAGACGGGAGAAGGGAAAGGCGATGCTGCTGGTCTGCCCCAGCGGCACGACTCGCCGCCAGTAGAGGTTGAACAGTTCGTTCAGTTCCACCAGATCGGCGGTGACGTCGATGAATGGGGTGGTTATGATGCCGCGATGAACAAGGTCTAATACCGCGAGAAGAAGGATTGGTTTATGTGGAGCGCGCTTTTTGGTGCTCTCTGAAAAGACAGTATTGGGTGCTCGACGCAGGTGGCCAAATTGATTAATGTGTGTATTTACAGAGGCCATCTTACACCTGTGAAAAGTGTGGAGGCAAAAAAATCCTTTTATGCCTTTAATATGCCAAATACTGAGAAGGCGTCAGCGTAAACTGTCTATCCAAGCACCCCTGTGCAATATAAAGCCGCGGTGTTTTCACAAACTGAAACACCCTGTAAAGGTAATAGTCCTTATCCCTCTCAGCCGAGACCTTCAACTCATTGGGTGTCACATAAAAAGGGGTATAACGGCTGAACTTAGTTGTTTTGACTTCGACCAGCCGGTCCTTGCCATTTTCTTCAAAAGATCGGATGTCGAACCCTAAACCGTCCCCTTCGACTTGGCTTGAATGCTCCACTCTTTCGGCCAATATTTCCTTCCCTGCGGCAATTAATCGCGCCTTTTCAAATTGAAGAGCAAAACGTTCGCCTGCCAGGCCCAGGTTTTCGTTTGCGGCATCCCGCGACAGATAGTCAACCTTGCCGGGATGATAGACCGCTTGGGTTTCTTTTATTTTTGGGGGAGATCGGTCTTCATGTTTGGGTGTTTCGACGAGGGCTCGAAGGATTGATTCAACTGAGGGTATTTCGATTTCTGCTTCAGCGGTAAATTCCTCAATCAAAATATGGAGGACTTTATTGGACTGGACTTGCGCCGACACGACCTCTGGCAACAAACTACGCTGGTAATTTCGTGCCGGTTTGTAACCATCAATGCTGGGATAACCCATCTCGGTCATTACCGCACTGATGTTCATGTGCTTCATCTCGATGGAGCCGCGAGAACGATTATTGAGAAAAGCCTGCAATTTACGGTTATGTTCTGCTTTGTTGTAGGGTTCGCCTTTGAGTTCCAAAATAAGCATGGAAAGATAGTCAGCGACAATCGCTTCAACCTCAACACGGCTCCAGTTGTCAGCAACCCGGTTCATAGGCTTCCATCAACATAACGGCGAGAAAAAATATGTTTTTTTTATCAATATCAGGTAGCAAAAAATATTCGATGATCAAGGTCTTAAAAACGTCTATCAACAATAAAGGATTAAAAACAATTTGGGTATCAGGAAATCCCTTAGTTTCACACCTTTTTTCAAGCGGGCGCAATGAATTGCGCCCCTACGTGTTATTTCATTTGCGTTGATGCCGCTGCAAGGGTTGTGTAAAGGGCGGGTTTAAAACCCGCCCCTACGGATGATCTACAATCATTCGTTGCTCTGATTGATCAGATTAACGATAACCTTGACGATAGTCTCTTTTTCTTCGGGGCGGCTTTCGGCGATGAGCAAGGTGAGCGCCACCAGGGCGTTGTCGGCAAGACGTTTGGAGCCGTCGGGGCGGTAGAGAATCTGATTGACCGCCATAAAATAGACGAACAGCGCGGCGGCGATGCGTTTGTTGCCATCGGAGAAGGCGTGGTTTTTAACGACGAAATACAGCAGGTTGGCGGCTTTTTCTTCAACACTGGGATAGAGTTCTTTTCCGTCGAAGGTTTGATAAATGGTGCCCAGGGCGCTTTTAAAGCCCTGATCCTTTTCGACCCCAAACAACCCATCGAAGGTTCCCTTCATGGAAGTGACGATGCCGATGGCTTCGTCGTAGTCGAGCTGGTGACCGGCCTTGCGGGTGGTTCCCTCGATAGTCAACTGGCCGTGATCGTAGCGGTCAAGCAGGGCCAGCCCGTAGGCATAGTCGGTGATGACCTGAAGCACCTCTTTGCCGGTATCCGTTACCAGCTCCTGCGAGGTCAGGGTGCGGGCCAGAAGATCGACCGTCTGGCGCAATTCTTTGAATTTGGCCGATTCTTCCCGCAACCGCTGTTCATGTACGGTATAGCCTTTGACCAGATGATCACGCAGCACCCGCGTGGCCCACTGGCGAAACTGGGTGCCGCGTTTGGATTTCACCCGGTAGCCGACGGAGATGATCACGTCGAGATTGTAGTGGGCGGTGTCGTAGGTTTTGCCGTCGGCGGCAGTTATTCGGGATTTCCTAACAACTGATTCCTCCGCCAACTCCCCTTCTTTGAAAATGTTCTTGATGTGCTCATTGATGGTCGGAACCGTTTTGGTGAAAAGTTCCGCCATCTGCTTCTGGGTCAACCAAACGGTTTCGTGTTCCAGTTGAACATCAAGACGGGTGCGGCCGTCATCCGCCTGATAAATCAGAATGTTCGTTTCAGTAGCTTTCATCAGGATTCTTCCTCTTAAAAAAACTCCTCCTCATACTCGGGCACCAGGTTGAACCATTGCGGGTGTTTCTTGGCTTCGGCGAGGGCCATTTCGGCCTGGGCGATGATGCGGTCGCGGTCTTTGGGGTAGCTGCCGGCGAGGTTGAGGATGTTGGAGACGTGGTTGGAACGCAGGATGGTGCGCTGGGGGTCGAGGTGGCGCACGATGTCGAGGGCTTCTTGGATGACCTGGCCGTTGCTCAAGGGGCGGATGAGGCGGAAGTAGTCGTCGTTGTGCCGGCGGAACATGGTGAGCAGCGAGAAGTATTCGGGGGAGAGTGCGGTGATCCACGCCGCCGTGGCGCGGGCGTGTTCGCGGCTGCGTTCACTGCCGGCCAGGCCGAGAATGGCGGTGACGGAGAGCTTGAGGCCGGCGGCCTGGGCCTTGCGGCAGAGCTGCAGCATGTCGGCGGCGCTGAAGCCTTTGTTGACCAGCTTGAGGGTGTCGTCGTCGCCGCTTTCGAGACCGAAATAGAGGATGCGCAGCTTCTTTTCGCGCAGGGCTTCGAGGTCGGCCAAGCTCTTGGTGGTGAGGCTGTTGGGCGAGGCGTAGGCGCCGACACGGGTGAGGTTGGGAAAGGCCTCGGCGAGGCGGTCGAGAATGTCGAGCAGACCGGCCTGGGGATAGACGAGGGCGTCGCCGTCCGCCAGGAAGACCCGGCGGATGTGGGGGCGATGATGGGCCGGCACTTCCGCAATCTCGGCGGCGATCTCTTCCACCGAGCGGACGTGGAAGGATTTCATCTTGTACATGCCGCAGAAGCGGCACTGATTCTGGCTGCAGCCGACGGTGATCTGGAAGATGAGGGACTGGGCTTCGGAGGGGGGCCGAAAGACCGGCTCCTGGTAATCGAAATAGTAGTACATGCCTGATGTCCTGTCAGCTGGAGTTACGGAGGAAAGAACTCCCCCGACTTTACCCGCACTGGCCGAAAATGGCAAAGGCTTTGCGGCCACAGGGCTGGCAGCAATGCGTCTTCAGAGTCGGCCAGGACACGCAGGGAAGGCGCTTGCCGGCTGGTCAGCCGAAAAAGTGTTCAGAACCGGCAACGAAACGGCTCCCGTTCTATATAGCAAAACAGGAATATATTGGTCTGACCATATTACAAACCTCTTTTCTGGCTTTAACCTGCCTGGCTTTGACTTTCCTCATTTTTCCCGTAAGGTATACAACAAACAATGTTTGTTTTTTCTGTTGACGGGGCCAAAAAGTTCGTCTAAGGTTTATTGGTCTGACCAATTTACCGACATACCAATGGCATTCACCCCGCGGGCGCACGGGCGCGCTCGCCAGATTCGGACAAAAGGAGGAGAAACAATGAGGAGATTGGGATGGCTGGTCGCTCTGGCCGCAGTTTTCACCCTGGCTTTCGCCCCACAGACCTTCGCTCAGGAAAAACGTGAAAAGTTCGGCGTGGACAAGCGCAACGAGGAAGTCAAGCGGGAGATTCGCAAAATCAAACCATCCAAGGACGAGTTCCGCTGGAAGATGGTCATGCCCTGGGCCAAAGGCATGCTCTTTTACGACATTGCCCAGCACTTCTCTGACTCTGTCGCTCTGGCCTCCGGCGGCCGCCTGCAGATCAAGCTCTTCTCGGCGGGCGAACTGGTCGGCGCCAACGAGGTTTTCGACGCGGTCAGCAAGGGTTCGGCCGAAATCGCCCACTCTTCACCGCTGTACTGGAAAGGCAAGAACGAGGCCTTTGTCGCCTTTGCTTCCGTCCCCTTCGGGCTGGATGCCGAGGGCTACAACATCTGGCTCTATGAGCGCGGCGGCCTGGAGATGCTTCAGGAGCTTTACAAGCCCTACAACATCTACGCTCTGCCGGCCGGACAGACCGGCCAGGAAATGGGCCTGTTCTCCAACAAGAAGGCCACCAAAATGTCTGACTTCAAGGGGATGCGCATCCGCACGCCCGGCTGGTACATGGACATCATGAACGGTCTCGGCGCCTCCGTCAGCCCCCTCCCCGGCGGTGAGGTCTATCTGGCCCTGGAGCGCGGCGTCATCGATGCCGCCGAGTACTCCACCCCCGCCATCAACTACCCGATGGGCTTTGACGAAATCACCAAGTACGTCATCGCGCCGGGCGTCCATCAGCCCGGATTCCAGTGCGACGTCATGATCAACCAGAAAGCCTGGGACTCCCTGCCGGACGATCTGAAATGGATCGTGAATATCGCCGCCAAGGAAACCCAGCTCTGGTCCAACGCCTGGATCGAGAACCTCAATGCCGAGGCGATCAAGCGTTTCCAGGAAAAGGTCGAGTTCGTACATCTGGACGACGAGACCCTGAACGCCTTCGCCAAGCACACCAAGGAGTACCTGGACGGACTCAAGAAAAAGCATCCCGAAGTCAAAAAAGCCCTGGATTCCCAGGATGCCTTCAAGAAGGACTTCGCCGCCTGGCGCCAGATCCGCAGCGGCGTCGCCCCCTGGCCCTATGACACCTACACCACCGGGGAGCAGAAATCCCAGGGGCACCATCTGCACTAGCAGCGGTCTTTTACAACTCCGGGCCCCGATCGCACCGGTCGGGGCCCTCTCCTGCAGCCATGGAGACTCCCATGCTCTCAGTTGAGCGTTCCATCAACACCCTGAATGAAAAAACCGGCGTCCTGACCTCGTATCTCGCCCTGCCCCTTATCCTGGTGGTGGTGTACGAGGTCTTCATGCGGTACGCCTTCAATGCGCCGACCACCTGGGGTTTTGAGCTGACGACCTTCCTTTACGGTATGCATTTCGTCCTCGGCTTCGGCTTCACCTATCTGCACGATGGCCATGTGTCCATCGATGTCTTCGAGGCGACGCTGCCGCCGCGCCCCCGCACCATCCTGCGCATTGTGACCAACCTTGTCCTCTTTATCCCCACCGTCGGCCTGCTGTCCTACGGCTCGGTGATCTACGCTGCCTCCTCCTGGCAGAACTGGGAAAAGGCGCCCACGTCCTGGGCTCCCCCGCTTTATCCCTTTAAGACGATCATGGCCATCGGTTTCATCCTGCTCTTTTTGCAGGGAGTGGCCAAACTTATCGCCGATTTCCGAACCCTCGGCGACACCAGAGACTGATCATCCTTGCCTCGCGGAGAAGATTTTTCCCATGACTCCTGAAATCATGACCTTATTGATGTTCGGTACGCTGATGCTTTGCATCGCGCTCGGACATCCGCTGGCCATCACCCTGGCGGCGGTCGCCACCTTTTACGGCCTGATTGAATACGACGGGAACGTCAGCGCCCTGATCGACCTGTTCGTCAACAATGCCTGGGGGCTGCAGCAGAACTACGTGCTGGTGGCGATTCCCCTGTTCATCTTCATGGCCCAGATCCTGGACCGCTCCAAAGTCTCGGAGGGGCTCTTCGACGCTCTCTACATCGTGCTGGGGGGGCTGCGCGGCGGCCTCGGCATGGCGGTCATCGTGGTCAGCACCGTCTTTGCCGCCACCACCGGCATCATCGGCGCCTCCGTGGTGGCCATGGGCCTGATGGCCGGGCCCGCGCTGCTGAAACGGGGCTACCAGACCGGACTGGGGGCGGGCATCATCTGCTCTTCCGGCACCCTGGGCATCCTGATTCCGCCCAGCATCATGCTGGTGGTCTACGGCGGCCTGACGGGCATGAAGGAGACGTCCGTCGGCAACCTCTTTGCCGCGGCCATCCTGCCGGGCATCCTGCTGTCCGCCATCTACCTGCTCTACGTCGCCATCCGCTGCGGCCTCAATCCCAAGCTGGGCCCGCCGATTCCCAAGGAAGAACGCACCGCCACCCTGGGCCAGAAGCTTTCCATGACCTTGAAGAGCTTCGTCCCCCCCTTCAGCCTCATCCTTATCGTCATGGGTACCATTCTGGCGGGGATCGCCACCCCGACGGAGGCGGCCGCCCTGGGCTGCATCGGCGCCATGGTGCTGGCCCTGTTCAACCGCAAGCTCACCTGGGAGGTTCTCTCCCAGACCTGCAACGCGACCCTGCGCACCACCGCCATGATCATGCTGCTGTTTGTCGGCGGCAAACTGTTCAGCGTCGTCTTTCTCTCCATGGGCGGCGGCGATGTGGTGGCCGATCTGCTCCTGGGGATGGACGTTCACGATTACGTGATCCTGGCCATCATGATGGGCGTGGTCTTCATCATGGGGATGTTCATCGACTGGGCCGCCATCCTGCTCGTCGTCGTGCCGATCTTCACCCCCATCGCCAACGACCTGGGCTTCGACCCCCTCTGGTTCGCCATGCTGGTGTGCGTCAACCTGCAGACCTCTTTCCTGACGCCGCCCTTCGGCTATGCCCTCTTCTACTTCAAGGGGGTCGCGCCGCCGGAATACACCATGAGCGATATCTACAAGGGGATTCTGCCCTTCGTGCTGATTCAGGTTATCGGCCTGGGCGTGATGATCGCCTTCCCCCAAATCGTCACCTGGCTCCCCACCGTGTTCTTCGGGGGCTGATTCACCTTCAACCTTGAGGGATGAGACCTATGCTACCGGAAATCAAGACGATTCTCTATGCCACCGGCCTCGGACCCGGCGCCCCCCACGTCTTTCGCTACGCCATAAAAGAGGCGGAAAAGCATGGGGCCAGGCTGGTGGTTCTGCACGTGCTGGAACCTTTGAACCCTTTTGGCCAGCATCTGGTGGAACTGCATATCAGCCATGAACAGCGGCAGCAGATTCAGGACCAGGCCCGCGATCACGCCCGCTCGAAAATCGAGGAGCGCATACGGCGACTCTGCGAGAAGGAAGTCTGTCATGCCACCGGCGGCGAGGATCTGGTCGACGACATCCTGGTGCGCGAAGGGCAGCCCCACCTGGAGATCGTCGCCTGCGCCCGGGAGATCAAGGCCGACCTGATTATCATCGGCTCCCACCGTCACAGCGCCCTGGGGGAGTCCATGCTGGGGCACACCGCCAACCGGGTGGTGCATCGTTCGGAAATCCCGGTGCTGCTGGTGCGCATCCCCGACGGTTACCACGAAGCGGGTTTCTGAACCTATCGATCACGGATACGCCATTGAAGAGGCCATCATGATTTCCCAGACTGCGATCAAGCACCTCCAGGAAAAACTGGGCGAGAAGAACGTGCTCCACGAAAAGGAGGACCTGCTGGTCCTCGGCTATGATTCGACCCCCGGGGTCCATCACCTCCCGGAAGTCGTCGTCTATCCCACCAGCACCGAACAGGTGCTGGCCGCCATGGAGATCGCCGCCCGCGAAGGCCTGCCCCTGGTTCCCCGAGGTTCGGGCACCGGCCTGTCGGGAGGGAGCGTCCCCGTGCGGGGCGGCATGGTGCTGACCCTGACCCGCATGAACCGGATTCTGGAGATCGACGAGGAGAACCTCACGGCCACCGTCGAGCCGGGGGTAATCACCCTCGATCTTTTCAATGCTGTCGCCGCCAAAGGCCTCTTCTACCCGCCGGATCCCGGCTCGCAGAAGATCTCCACCATCGGCGGCAATGTGGCGGAGAACGCCGGCGGCCTGCGCGGCCTCAAGTACGGGGTGACGCGGGATTACGTCATGGGTCTCAAGGGGATTCTGCCGGACCGGAGCCTCATCACCACGGGCGGCAAGAGCGTCAAGGACGTGGCGGGCTACGGGTTCAAGGATCTGCTGGTCGGCAGCGAAGGGACCCTGGGGATCATCACCGAAGTGACCGTCAAGCTCGTGCCGCCCCCGCGCGACAAGCGCACCTTTCTCGCCTACTTCAACGACGTGCGCACCGCCGGCGAGGCGGTCTCCCGCATCATCGCCGCCCGCATCATCCCCTCGACCATGGAGATCATGGACCGGGAGACCATCAATTGCGTGGAGGACTACGTCAAGATCGGCCTGCCCCGACAGATGGCGGCCCTGCTCCTCATCGAGGTCGACGGTCACCCCGCCCCCGTGGCCGAGGAGGCGGCGGAAGTGCGGCGCGTACTCGAACAGGTAAAAGCGGCCGAGATCCACGTCGCCGAAACAGCCGAGCAGGCAGCCAGCCTCGCGGCGGCGCGCCGCACCGCCCTGTCGGCCCTGGCCCGGGTCTCCCCCACGACCCTGCTGGAGGATGCCACCGTGCCGCGCTCGCGCCTGGCCGAGACCTTCGGCGAAATCGAGCGGCTGGCGGCCAAGTTCAAGCTGAAGGTCGGTACCTTCGGGCACGCCGGCGATGGCAACCTGCACCCGACGGTGCTGTGCGACGAGCGCAACCACGACGAGATGGCGCGGGCCCACGCCTTCTACAATGAGCTTTATGAAAAAGTGCTCGACTGGGGGGGGACCGTTTCCGGCGAACACGGCATCGGCCT
This sequence comes from Desulfuromonas sp. KJ2020, assembly GCF_024197615.1. Classification (NCBI taxonomy): domain Bacteria; kingdom Pseudomonadati; phylum Thermodesulfobacteriota; class Desulfuromonadia; order Desulfuromonadales; family Desulfuromonadaceae; genus Desulfuromonas; species Desulfuromonas sp. KJ2020. The sequence continues at coordinate 1,565,236 of NZ_JAKUKE010000001.1, read as the reverse complement.
GGCCAAGAAGGAATATCTGGCCCGTCAGATCGGCGCCGGCGGCGTCAGGGTCATGAAGCGCATCAAGCAGTCCTTCGACCCCGAAGGCCTGCTCAACCCGGGCAAGATCTTCGAGGACCACGACCCCGAGGCCGAACAGCATCTGGAGGAGGGATTCCGTGTCTCACACTGACAGCCTCGGCAACTTCCGTCCCAAGGACGCTCCGGACTACGAAGACGTTCTGCAGTGCATGCGCTGCGGCTTCTGCCTGCCTACCTGTCCGACCTACGCCCTCACCGGCCGGGAGCGTTCCAGCCCCCGCGGGCGGGTGGCCCTGGCCCGCGCCGTGGCCGAGAAGAAACTCGAATTTACCGGCGCCGTCAAGGAAGAGGCCTTCTTCTGCCTGGATTGCCGCGCCTGCACCACGGCCTGCCCTTCCGGCGTAAAGGCGGGGGAAGTCATGGAGGTCTGTCGCAGTCAGTCCCATGACTTCTATCCTCTGGGCGCTATCGGCAAGACCTTTCGCGAGTTCATTCTGCAGCGCATGCTGGTATCCCCCGATCTTCTCGAACATGCCATGCTGCCCACGCGGCTGTACCAGCGTCTCGGCCTGCAGTGGCTCGTGCGCCATCTGGGCGTCCTCAAGCTCGGCCCGGGCTGGATGGCCAAGGCCGAAGGGATGTTGCCCTCGCTGGAGAAGCCGCTGCGCTCCCAGCTGCCGGAAGTGATCCCGGCCCAAGGGGAAAAACGCGGGCGGGTTGGCTTCTTTCTCGGCTGCGTCATGACCCTGCTCTACCCCCAGGTTTCCCGGCAGACCGTGCGGGTGCTCGCCCACCAGGGGTATGAGGTGGTCACCCCCAGGGCGACCAAATGCTGCGGGGCTCCCCACCTCTCCGAAGGCGATCGGCAGACCGCCCGGGAGCTGGCCCTGTTCAATCTCGAGCTCTTCCTCGCGCAGGACGTCGACTGGATCGTCACCGACTGCGCCGGCTGCGGCGCCGCCCTGAAGGAATATGAGGAGATCCTGGCGGAGGACGCCGATCACCATCGGCTCGCGCTCTTCCGCGCCAAGGTCCGGGACATCTCCGAATTTCTGGCAGCCGAGGGCCTGCGCACCGAGGGGTTGAGGGAGGTGCGCCGTGCGGTGACCTATCATGAACCCTGCCACCTCTGCCACGCCCAGGGGATCTCCAGCCAGCCCCGACAGCTGCTCAAATCCGTTCCCGGCCTGGAGCTGCGAGAGATGGCGGAGTCCAGCTGGTGCTGCGGCTCGGCCGCCACCTGGGGCCTGAAGTACAGTGAGGAGAGCCGCCAGGTGCTGGACCGCAAGCTCCAGAATGTGGCGGCGACGCAGGCCGAGATTCTGGTCACCGCCAATCCGGGCTGCCACCTGCAGCTCGCCTGGGGAGTGCGCCAGGCCGACATGCCACAAGAGGTGCGACACCTCATGGAAATTTTGGGGGAAGCGATTCCGGACTGAGTGATTGAACGAAAGAGATGAACAGATAACGAAAGGCCATCCGCGGGGATGGCCTTTCGTTATGGGGAAGAAATCAGGAATTCTGGAGGAGTTCGGCCATTTTCTCTTCGACCATGACGAGGTGCGTCATCATGGCCTGTCGGGCTCCTTCGGGGTCGCCGGCAGCGATGGCCTTGTACACGTCCCGATGCTGCTTTTTGAGAATGTCGATATAGCCCTCTTTCCGGTAGAACTCCATCAGGGCCACATGCACGGTGGCATGAAAGAGGGAATGAATGGTGTCGAGGACATGCACCTGCAGGGTATTGTGGGTGGACGCCGTAATCGCATAGTGAAACTGCGAATCGAGTTCGGGATCCCAGCCGCCGCTCGGGGCCTGTCCCTCCATCTCTTCCAGCAGTATCCTCATCCGGTCCAGCTCGTCGGGGCGCGCGCGCTGCGCCGCCAGGTAAGCCGACCAGCTCTCCAGTCCCATGCGGACTTCCACAAGGGCATGGAGCATCTGGGGATCTTTTTCCCCGACCAGCGCGGAGAGGGGATCGGCCAGGGAAGTCTGCGCCAAAGAGCGCACGTAGGTGCCGCCGCCCTGGCGGGATTCCAGAAAACCCATGGCCTCGAGCACGGTGATCGCCTCGCGGACTGAAGGGCGGCTGACCCCCAGCAGAGAGGCCAGATCCCGTTCAGAGGGGATACGTTCTCCCGGACCCAGCTCTCCCCTGGCAATCAGTTCCTTGATCTGCTCGATAATCTCCTCGGCAATCCGGCGAGGACGAATGGGAGTAAAGAGTGAGTTCATGGGCAGGTGATCGTCATCCGAAGGTGAAGGGGGCTGGATAATTGGTCTTACCAAATTCGGGTGATCTTACGATACCTGCCGGGGCCTGTCAAGGCTCTAGAAGCTCCGCCTTCCGCCCCTCAGCCGGCCAGCGGCTTGTACCACACGTTCATGCTTTCGAGCTCGCCGGAGATCTGCGTGTTGTGGGTGAGGGTGCCGCTGTAGGTGTAGCCACCGCGGGCGAAGGTGATGTTCATGCCGTGGCTGTAGGCGCGGGCGATGGTGTAGGCGGTCTGGATGCCGCGCTCGGAGGCGACCTCTTCGAGACGCTCCAGCAGATGGCCGGCCAGCCCCTGCCCCCGGTAGTCGGGGAGGGTTGCGAAGTCGGTCATCTCGGCGTTCTGGCCCCGCACGTCCTTTTCGGCCGAGGCCAGGGCGACGAGCTGCTCCTTATCCCAGATGCCCAGGTAGTCCACGTGACTCTCCATGGTCTCGCGCAGATAACCGGGGTCATGAATGGGAAAGGGATAGGTGGCGAAGACCTGCCGGTAGACGTCGGCCATGGCCAGGGCGTCGGCGGGTTCGGCCAGACGGCAGGTCATGGCATCAGGCAGCGCGAGGTCGGCCTGATGCCCCTGCCGGGACTGGGCGGCCTGCAGGGCGCTCTCGACCAGGTCGGGCTTCTGCTCCTGCTGCCGTTCGGGGCAGAAATACTTGCCCATGAAATAGACGTGTCCTTCCCCCCGGTAGAATTCGGGGATTTCGGCTTCGGCCTCGTAGCCGCTCTTTCGGAAGGGCTCGAGGGCGGCCTCCGGCACCTTGGCGAAGACCTTGGTGTAGGCTTGCTCCTGGGCCAGCTGATCGAGATAGGGAACCAGCCGGGGCAGGTCATCGGCCGCCAGGCTCATCAGGTAGGCCCGGTTGCTGTGGGGGCCGTGCTGGATGGTCGATTGTCCAAACTGCTCGATAATATCAGTCATGCGTACGTCGCTCCATGCGGTCGTTGTCTTCAGGCGTAAGAGAAATCGTGCGATCCCAATCGGAGAGCAGCCGCTCTATGCCAACGGCGGCGCACTCGGTGGAATCCTCCAGTTTGAGGTCGAGGTGGCACTCGTCGCACTTGCGGTTGCAGAAGATGGACTCGTACTTTTCCGGTTCCTGATAGGTGGTGATGACCCCTTCGTAGTTGCGCAGCACCACCTTGTTGGTGGACAGGGAAATGAGGTAGTTGGGATTCATGGGGATTTTGCCGCCGCCGCCCGGGGCGTCGATGACATAGGTCGGCACGGCGAAGCCGCTGGTATGGCCGCGCAGACTCTCCATGATCTCGATCCCCTTGCCGACAGGGGTGCGGAAGTGAGAGAGCCCTTCGGCCAGATCACACTGGTAGAGGTAATAGGGGCGCACGCGGTTTTCCACGAGCTTGTGCACCAGCGATTTCATGATGCGCTGGCAGTCGTTGACCCCGGCCAGCAGCACCGACTGGTTGCCCAGGGGGATGCCGGCGTCGGCCAGCAGGCGCAGGGCTTCCTTGGCAGAGGCGTTGATCTCGCGCGGGTGGTTGAAGTGGGTGTTGAGCCACAGCGGCTGGTGCTTTTTCAGACGCTCCACCAGCTCGGGGGTGATGCGGTAAGGCAGCACGACCGGCATGCGGGTGCCGATGCGGATGACCTGCACGTGCGGGATGCGGCGCACCTCGGTGAGAATCCAGTCGAGGTAGTCGTCGGAGAGCATGAGCGGGTCGCCGCCGGAGAGGAGCACGTCGCGGATTTCCGGATGCTGGCGGACGTAGTCGATCCCCTTGAGGATATCCTCACGACCGGGGATGGAATCGCGGTCGCCCACCTTGCGCTTGCGGGTGCAGTGGCGACAGTACATGGAACAGACATTGCTGACCTGCAGCAGCACCCGGTCGGGATAGCGGTGGGTGACGCCGGGAACAGGGCTGTCCTTGTCCTCGGAGAGCGGATCGGCCATGTCGTGCTTCTCGATTTCCAGCTCACGGGCACTGGGGAAGGCCTGCTTGAAGACGGGGTCGTTTTCGTGGTCGTCGGTATTGATGAGAGACAGGTAGTAGGGGGTGATGGAGAGGGGGAATTTTTTCACGGTCATTTCGAGGGCTTTGCGTTTTTTCGGATCGAAACGAATCCCCAGCAGCGTTTCTACCGTATCGATATCCTGGATGGAATGTTTAAGCTGCCAGCGCCAGTCCCGCCAGTTTTTGAGAGTGACATTATGTGAACTGATTTTTTCTGCGATTTCCTGCTGTGCGGCCGAGTAGATGGGCACGGGAAAAACTCCTTTGGTGATAGTGAATGCCAGGGCGGGTAGCTGAAAAACCCGCCTTTTATTTTCAAGTCGAATATTTCGTACGCGAACGTTTTTAACATAAACAGCCTTTCATGTCAAATGGCCGCATTGGTAAGGGCTTGAATCCGTGAGGGAATCGGGTTTGGCTAGTCTTTTTCGCCCAAGCGCTCGATGGCACGCAGGTGCAGACGCGCTTCGTCAGCGACCTCATTGTTGCGGGCCGTATCGAGCGCCGAGAGAAAGTAATGGTAGGCGCTGGTGACGGCCCGGGGGATATGCAGCTGAGCCCGGCCGGCCCCCAGATAGGCCCGGGCGATCTGCGGATCGGTGGGACGCTCGCCGATGAAGCGCCGAAAGAGGGAAAGGGCCTGGGGATAGGCGCCGCTGCCCAGAAGATATTCGCCCAGCTCAAGCACCACCGGCGACGGCACCCGCAGGCGGTCGGACCGGCTGGCCAGAGAGAAGTATTTGGCCGCCGCCCAGGCCGGGTTGCCTTCGCGCAGATGGTCGGCGATCTGTTCTGGCAGGGCCGAGCGCTCGGCTTTATCCGGGTGGGACGACGCTGACTTTACCGAAGAGGCGGAGCGCCAGAGAGGCAGGCGGTCGATGCCCCAGGCGATGGCCACCCCGGCAACGAAACCGCCGATGTGAGCGCCATGGGCCACGCCGCCCTCGCCGCCGCGGGACAGCAGAAAGGGGAGCAGATTGTCAGCCAGCAGATAGAAGCCGAGCACCAGGCGGGCGGGAATGAGAAAGGTGTTCATGATGAAGGGGAAGAGAAAGATGAAAACCTTGACCTGGTTACGGGGGAACCATAGAAAGTAGAGACCGAGCACACCGGAGATGGCGCCGGAGGCCCCCACCAGGGGCACCTGGGAATGGGGCACGAAGAGGGCGAAGAATAGGGTGGCGGCGATGCCGGTGACCAGATAGGCGAGCAGAAAGCCGAGATGGCCGAGGCGATGTTCGACATTGTCGCCGAAAATCCATAGAAAGAGCATGTTGCCGGCCAGATGCATCCAGCCTCCGTGCAGGAACATGGCCGTAAAGAGGGTGACCAGGGAAGGATCGCCGGGGCGGTAACCGTACTGGTAGACAAAGACATCGTAGGCGCTCATATGCGCCAGGACCTGCTGCGCCGAGATGCCGCCGCGCAGACCGAGGGAGCGCAGGTATTCGAGCAGCATGGGGTCGGCCAGATCGGGGCTGCGAGCGGTGAGCGGCAGGGAAACCAGCAGAAAGATCGCCACGTTAAGCCCGACAAGCAGGTAGGTCATGATGGGGGTGGAGCGGGGATTGGGCGTATCGCCAATGGGAAGAAACATGGCAAACCTTTCTCAGCGAAGCGTCCGTCTCGAAAAGCTCAGCGGCGACGCGGTCCGGAGGGCAGTTTAACACAGATTGCGCCGACTGACATCTCTTGCTTTCCCCCCCTGAAAAGAGTATTCTGCCCAGCCTGGAGGTAGCCCGCCATGTCCCTGCTCTATGCCCTCGATCTTATCGGTACCGCCGCCTTTGCCGCCTCCGGCGCCTGGGCCGGCATTCGCCGCAAAATGGACCTGCTCGGCGTGCTGGTGCTGGGTCTGGTCACCGCCACCGGCGGCGGCACCCTGCGCGACATCCTGCTGGGCGACCTGCCGCCCTTCAGTCTGAAGGATGAGACCTATCTCTATCTCTCCATTGCCGTTTCCCTGGCCGTCTTCTTCTTCCACCACCGCCTGCATCGCCTGCAGCATCCCCTGCTCTACTTCGACGCCATCGGCCTCGGCACCTTCGTGGTCATCGGCACCAGCAAGGCGCTGGCCTTCAACACCGGCTTCATCGGCGCCGTCATGATGGGGGTAATGACCGCCACCGCCGGCGGCGTGGTGCGCGACGTCCTCTCCAACCAGGTGCCCCTCATCCTGCGCAAAGAGGTGTACGCTTCCGCCTGCCTGGCCGGGGGCGCCCTGCTCTACCTGCTGCACCACCTCCCCCTGCCCCACGGTCTATCAGCGGTTCTGGCCGCCCTGACGGTCATCATCGTGCGCCTGCTGGCCATCCGTCATAACTGGGCTCTCCCCAAGGCGCGCACGTAAAAGCGATGATGAAACGGGCCTTGCCTTTGTTCTTTCCTGCGGTTTACTTGTACTGAAATCCCTAGACCATCTTGGAGGAGCGCATCATGCAAACCGTTCATATCCTGAGCAGCCAGAAGGTTTTCCGGGTCGGGAAAATCGTCTGTCTGGCCCGCAACTACGCCGACCATATCAAGGAACTGGGGAACGAGGTTCCCGACAAGCCCGTTCTTTTCATCAAGCCGGCCACCAGCATCATCCGCGACGGCGAGAATGTGGTCATCCCGGCCTACAGCAACGACTGCCACTATGAAGTGGAACTGGCGGTGCTCATCGGCAAGTACGCCAAAAATGTCCCTGAAAGAGAGGCCATGAGCCACGTGGCGGGTTACGGTGTTGCCATCGACATGACCCTGCGGGACGTGCAGTCGGAACTCAAAGCCAAAGGGCTCCCCTGGGAAATCGCCAAAGGTTTCGACACCGCCTGCCCGCTGTCTGATTTCGTCGCCGCCAGCGAGGTGGAGGATCCGCACGATCTGGGCATCCGGCTCTCCGTCGATGGTCAGGTGCGCCAGGATGCCTCTACCGCTTTGATGATGCGCCGCCTTCCCGCCATTATCCAGGCGATCTCGGCTATCTTCACCCTGGAGGAAGGGGACATTATCCTGACCGGCACCCCGGCGGGGGTGGGCCCGGTCGGGAGGGGCAGTCGACTGCGGGCCGAAATCGACAGGGTCGGCTGTCTCGAAGTGGGGGTAAAATGAGCTCCCGGATCGCCCTCGTCGGACCGGGACGGTTGGGGCAGGCGGTCTGCCGCCTGCTGGCTGACGCCGGCCACGAGTTTGTCGCCGTGGTCAGCCGCGACCTCGCCAGGGCCCGGGCGGCCGCCCGTTTTATCGGCAATCCCCAGGCAGCGACGACCGACCTGACGAAGGTCAAGGAGGCGGAGATGGTCTTTTTGGCCCTGCCGGACGACGCCATCGCCCCTATGGCGACCCGCCTGCGCCAGGAAGGTCTGGTTCGCCCCGACACCGTCCTCGTTCATTTCAGCGGCATTCACGACAGCAGCATCCTGGAGGGTGAAGGGACGCCGGTGCGGGGACTGGCCATCCACCCCATGCAGAGCTTTGCCGACGCCGTCATCGGCATGCGCAATCTGCCCGGCAGCCTCTTCGCCATTGAAGGCGACGCCTCCCTCATCCCCCTCGCCCGAGAGTTGGTAGATGATATGGGCGGCCTACCGTTCATCCTCACCCGCGAGCAGAAACCCCTCTACCACGCTGCCGCCTGCACGGCCTCCAACTTCCTGGTCGCGCTGGTGGCGACCGCCGGAGAGATGCTGTCCTACTGCGGCATCGACGCGAAAGACGCCGGCCGCCTCTTTGCTCCCCTGCTCAGCGGCACCGTGAAAAACCTCTCCACCCTGGGACCGCAGTCGGCACTCACGGGACCTATCGTGCGCGGCGACATCCTCACCGTCGAAAAACATCTGGCCGCGCTGGAGGCGCTGCCGGAAGAGGTGAGGCGCATCTATCGCCTCATGGGGGAGAAAACGGTGGACCTGGCGGAAGAATCGGGGCGACTGGAGGCCGACAAGGCCGAAGGCTTGCGCCGCCTGCTGCAGAAATAGGCCGGCCTCAGGCTTTAGCGACCCCTTCACGGGCCTGCAGCCGCAGCCGATTGGTAAACAGATGGGCCTGCCGGGTCGGTTCCGGCAGGCGGTAACGTGTCGTGCAGGCCAGAGTCACCTGGGCGGCCCGGGCGACCGTGCACAGGTGTCCCGGCGACACATAAAGGGGGCGCACCCGCTCCCGCGTCCGCAGCACCACCCCCACGGGAGCGCCGTTCAGCACCAGAGCCGCGCCCTCCCCTTTCTGCGGGCCCGGCTCCTCGTACTCGCCGCAAAGGCGGCTCTTGGCACAGCCGATGGTCGGCAATTTCAGCCAGAGTCCGAGATGGCTGGCCAGGCCAAGACGACGCGGATGGGCGACGCCCTGCCCGTCCACCAGCACGACGTCCGGTCGCGTCTGCAATCCCTCGAAAGCTTGCAGCAACACCGGCAGCTCCCGAAAGGACAGCAGACCGGGGATATAGGGGAAGCTGACCCGGTCGACGGCACTGGCCTCTTCCACCACCTGCAGATCCGGATAGCTCAGCACCACGACCGCGGCAAAGAACAAATCCCCGTGCTTTTCGTAGGAGACGTCCACCCCCGCCACCCATCGCAGCGAAGGCGTCACTCCATCCTCCAGACGCACCTGGGTGGCCAGCTGCCGCTGCAGGGCGACGGCCTCGGTATAGGTCACCGACCAATCATGCAGATGTGCAAAGTCCATCATCTCCCCGTCATCATCAAGCCAACATCACCGGTAAAAGATAATCTACCACCAAGTCACCAGGACACCAAGAAGGTCTGTATCATGGATAACAGTCCGCATCTGGGTCCCGTTGGAATTTAGGGATTTCCTTGGTGTCTTTGTGGCTTGGTGGTGAAGGATTTTTCGGGGTCTAAAGGCAGGAATAAAGGCCAGGCCCGCGGAAAAAGTGGGGCCTGGCCATTAATCGAGAGATTGAATCAGCGAGGCAGGCCGCGCAGCAGCTTGCGGCCGTCGCGGAAGAGAATTTCGACCTTGTTGGGCGGGGTGACGGCGGTGACGATACCAATGCCGAAAACAGGATGGCTCACCAGGTCGTCGGCGCGATAGGCGCCATCCATGGCATAGGTTTTGGCGGAACCCGTGGCGTCCTCGCCGCAGCGTTCCTCCCAGAAGATCAGGTCGGCGGTGGCGGCTCGCTGCCGCGGCTGGCGCGGCACGGCGTCGGCCTTGGTGGTCGTGGTCCGCGGCGTGGCGGTCTTCTTCGGCGCCGCCTCCCGGTAATTGTGCATGCCGCCGCAGGTATTGCATTGAACCCGCACCACTTTGTCGCCCACCATGGCGACGACGGTATGGTTGGTGACCATGCGGCACTTGGTGCACTGGGAGTCGACAAGGTCGCCGGCGGAGATTTTCTTCTGACTCATAAACTTTCCTTCTTTCAAAAAAAAGCCACAGGGAAAATTCCCTGCGGCTGGTTGTCCTGTTGAGCGAGGGCCTCTTATACCATTGGCCCTGCCGGGTGTCAAGATGAAGCGGGCAAAGGCCGTCAACTCACAATGTTGACCGCTTCTCCCCGCAGGAAGGCGGCCAGATTGCCGACAGTGATATCCAGGAGACGCTGGCGGGACTCGCGGGTGGCCCAGGCGATATGCGGGGTGATGAAACAGTTCTTTGCGGCGAGCAGAGGATTGTCCGTTGCCGGCGGCTCGCTGCTGAGAACATCAAGGCCGGCGCCGGCGATATCGCCGCGGTTCAGGGCGGTGGCCAGAGCGACTTCATCGACCAGGGGCCCCCGCCCCGTGTTGATGAGCAGGGCCGTCTTCTTCATGGCGGCCAGCCGCTCTTCATCCACCAGCCGCTCGGTCTGCGGGGTAAGCGGACAGTGCAGACTGATGACGTCGGCCCGGGCAAAGAGCGCATCGAGCGCCACAAAGGTCACGTCTTCGCGCTCGCCATACTTTTTGGGATGCGCGGTATGGACCAGCACTTCCATGCCGAAGGCGGCGGCAATACGGCAGACAGCCCGGCCGATCTGCCCATAACCCACCACCCCCATGATCCGGCCGTCGAGCTCGGTCAGGCCGCGATCCCAGAAACAGAAGTCCGGGCTGGCCGACCAGCGCCCCTGCCGGACCAGATGGTCATGATGGCCGACCTGCTGGGTCAGCTCCAGCACCAGGGCGAAGACCATCTGCGCCACCGAGGCCGTGCTGTAGCCGGGCACGTTGGTCACCGTAATACCGCAACGACGCACCTCTTCCAGCGCCACCACGTTGTAGCCGGTAGCGGTAACGCCGATATAGCGCAGCTCGGGTAACTGATCAAGGACCTCGGCGGAGAAGACCACCTTATTGGTGAGCACAGCCCCGGCGCCCTGACAGCGCTCCACCACCTGCGCCGCCGGGGTGCGCTCGTAAATGACGCACTCCCCCAGGGATTGCAGAGCCCCCCAACTGAGATCGCCGGGGTTCAGAGTATAGCCGTCGAGCACTACGATTTTCATGTTTATGTTCTCCGGGATTGTCGAACTGAACTGACAGCATAGCAAAAGAAAAGGAAGCATGCACCTCAGCAAACCCAGAGGGGTGAACTCAGAACAACAAAAACGATCAAAAGACCAACAGGCCATGCCCGGCAGACCGGCACAGTTGACACACGGCAGGAACAATTTAGCCCGTGTGAACGCAGTGAGCCGGGGCCATTGCCTTTTCGTGCCACAAAATAAAGAACCTCTTAAACCGGCTCTATTTCAGCAAAGCCACCAAAACCCGGCGTCAGCAATAAAAAAGCCCCTTTTTGCTTACTTTTTGTGGGCTTGGACAAAAAGTAAGGCGTCCGGCGGGGCGCAACCCGCCGGTCTCTCATAACCCCTTCTTCTCAAAAAACCGAAAGAGCAAAACCGCTCCGATGACAAAGACCAGGATCACCGGCCAGTGGTTGATGCCCAGTACCTGCGGAATAGTGATCTTGCCGAAGTTTCCCCAGGTGAGCACGGTGCGTTTCATGAGGGGAAAGGCTTCGGCGTAGATGGCGGCGCCGGCCACCATACCGAGGATGCCGTAAAGCGCGTCCCAACGCCCCTCACCCAGAGCCCCGGCAGAGGTGCCGGGGCAGTAGCCGAGCAGACCCCAGCCGACACCGAAAATGAGCCCGCCGATGATGTTACCGCCCAGAATCGTCGTCTTGAGACTGAGTTTGGCCAATTCCAGATCAACCAGCAGATAGATACCAACCATGCCGACCAGAACGCTGGTCAGCATGAACTTGATGATAGTCATGTCGATCAGCCGCAGCACGCCGAGCTGCTTGTCGTAGCGCAGCACGCCGCCTTTCTGCAGGATAAAACCGAAGGCCACACCGGTGAGCAGCCCGTAAATGAGCATGTTCATGAGGACTTCCTCCCGTAAATGAGGCGGGCGACGAGGATGCCGCCGATAAAGAAACAGGCAAGGGAAATGAGACCACTGACAGCCAGCTGGAGCGAACCGCTCAGCCCATGACCGCTCGGTCAGCCATCGGCCAGACGCGCTCCGAACATGGCCACGGCGCCGCCGCTGAAGGCAAAGAGGGCACGCCGACCGCAACTGGCGCCGCCGAAACGCTGGCGCCACATATCGGGCAGACCCTGCAGCCGGAAGGTGCCTCCGGTGACGGAAGCAATGAGGGCACCGATGAAGATGCCGACCACGAACATCCACTGCCAATCGATTTTGGGCGCCGTCTTGATGAAGTAATCGAGTTTTTCCACTCGCTCCGGCGAGAAGACCTTCTCGATCATGCCGGCGGCGCGAACAAAGGTAGTGGAAGCGCCGAGATATTTTCCGGCGATCCACACGGAGAAGACAGAGACCAGCCCGGAAAGAGCTCCGGCCAGATAGGGATTCCAGGCGCCGGCGCGTCCGGGGGTAAATCGTGAAGACATGAAAAATCCTTTCTTTGATGAGAAGCAAAATTCTTTAAGCCATTGGCATAACTGATAATTTAGCAGATTCTGACGGCCTCGCAAGCGAACCAAAGGAATAAAAAAATCCCCCGGGAAAGGATTCCCGGGGGATCGCAGCGGACAAAAAATCGAAAGTCTTATTTCTCGTCCATCAGGGCGGCGTGGGCGGCCGCCAGGCGGGCGATGGGGACGCGGAAGGGAGAGCAGGAGACGTAATCGAGGCCAATCTTGTGGCAAAAGATGACACTGGAAGGCTCACCGCCGTGCTCGCCGCAAATGCCGAGTTTGATGTTGGCGCGGGCCTGGCGCCCCTTAACGCAACCCATCTCCACCAACTGTCCGACACCGCTCTGGTCGAGGGCGACGAAGGGATCGTTGGGGTAGATCTCGCGCTCGACATAGAAGGGCAGGAACTTGCCGGCGTCATCACGGGACAGGCCATAGGTCGTCTGGGTGAGGTCATTGGTGCCGAAAGAGAAGAACTCGGCTTCCTTGGCGATCTCGTCGGCGGTCAGGGCGGCGCGGGGCAGCTCGATCATGGTGCCGATGAGATACTCGACCTTGACGCCGTAGCGGGCCACGACTTCGTCGGCGACGCGGATGGCGTTGGCCCGCAGGATAGCCAGCTCCTTGACGTGCCCGACCAGGGGAATCATGATCTCGGGCACGATGTCGAAGCCCTCGTTCTTGACCAGTTCACAGGCCGCTTCCATGATGGCCTGCACCTGCATGTCGTAGATTTCGGGGAAGGTGATGCCCAGGCGACAGCCGCGGTGGCCGAGCATGGGGTTGAATTCGTGCAGGAAATCGACCTTGTTGCGCAGCACCTGGGGCTGCACCTTCATGACGGCAGCCAACTCCTCGATGTCCTTGTCCGTGTGGGGGAGGAACTCGTGCAGGGGCGGGTCGAGCAGGCGGATGGTCACCGGCAGGCCCTTCATCTCGCGGAAGATGCCGAGGAAGTCCCCTTTCTGCATGGGCAGAATCTTGGCCAGGGCGCTCTTGCGGCCGGAGAGGTCTTCGGACAGGATCATCTCGCGGACGGCCATGATGCGCTCGGCCTCAAAGAACATATGCTCAGTGCGGCACAGACCGATGCCCTCGGCGCCGAAGTTGCGAGCCACCTTGGAGTCGTTGGGGGTATCGGCGTTGGTGCGCACCTTGAGGCGACGGAAGGAATCGACCCACTCCATGAGGGCGCCGAAATCGCCGGTCAGCTCAGGCTGAACGGTGGGGACTTCACCCTTCATGACTTCACCGGTGGACCCGTCGAGGGTAATGACATCCCCCTTCTTGATGACGACGCCGTCGCGGGCAACGAACTGCTGCGTCTTGTAGTCGACCTTGATATCCCCGCAGCCGGCCACGCAGCACTTGCCCATGCCGCGGGCGACAACGGCGGCGTGGGAGGTCATGCCGCCGCGGGCGGTGAGGATGCCCTGGGCGGCGTGCATGCCGTGAATGTCTTCCGGGCTGGTCTCCACGCGGACGAGAATGACCTTGAGGCCGATCTTGGCCGCTTCTTCCGCCTCATCGGCCGAGAAGACCACCTCACCGCTGGCAGCGCCGGGAGAAGCGGGCAGACCCTTGGCGATAATGGTTTTGGGTGCCTTGGGATCGAGGGAAGGATGCAGCAGCTGGTCGAGCTGTTCGGGCTGCACGCGCAGAACCGCCTCCTTCTCGCTGAGCACCCCTTCGCGCACCATGTCGACGGCGATCTTTACCGCCGCCTTGGCGGTGCGCTTGCCATTGCGGGTCTGCAGCATATAGAGCTTACCCTTCTCGATGGTGAACTCGATGTCCTGCATGTCGCGGTAGTGCTTCTCCAGGGTCTGCTGCACCTTCATGAGCTGGTCGTAGCAGACGGGCATGACCTCTTCCATGGAAGGCAGGGTGCCGTCGCCGCCTGCCTTGTTGATGGGCTGGGGGGTACGGATGCCAGCCACCACGTCCTCGCCCTGGGCGTTGACCAGGAACTCGCCGAAGAAGACGTTCTCGCCAGTGGAGGGGTTGCGGGTGAAAGCCACGCCGGTGGCGCAGTCGTCGCCCATGTTGCCGTAGACCATGGACTGGACGTTGACGGCGGTCCCCCACTCGGCGGGGATGCCGTTGAGCTTGCGGTAGGTGATGGCGCGGGGGTTCATCCAGGAACCGAAGACGGCCCCGATGGCGCCCCACAGCTGCTCCTCGGGATCTTCGGGGAAGTCCCGGCCCATCTCTTCACGGACCTTTTTCTTGAAGAGGATGACCATTTCCTTGAGGTCTTCGGCGGTCAGCTGGGTATCCTGCTGGACCCCGCGCCGCTCTTTCATCTGCTCAAGGATGTGTTCGAGAATATCGCCGTCGAGATTAAGGACGACGTTGGAATACATCTGGATGAAGCGGCGGTAGGAGTCGTAAGCGAAACGGGCGTCGCCGCTCTGTTCGATGATGCCCTGCACCGTCCGGTCGTTGAGGCCGAGATTGAGAACGGTGTCCATCATACCCGGCATGGAAGCGCGGGCGCCGGAGCGCACGGAGACGAGCAGCGGGTTTTTCGCGTCGCCGAATTTCTTGCCCATCAGCGTCTCGACCTTCTTCAGATTCTCTTCTACCTGCCCTTTGAGTTCGGCGGGGTACTGGCGGTTGTTCTTGTAGAACTCGGTGCATACCTCGGTGGTGATGGTAAAACCGGCCGGCACGGGCAGACCGATCGAGGTCATTTCGGCCAGGTTGGCCCCCTTGCCGCCCAGCAGGTTTTTCATGTCCCCTTTTCCCTCGGCCTTGCCGTCGCCGAAGAAATAAACGTACTTCGTTGCCATGGGTACTCCTCCTCAAAGGTTAGTAAAAATAAATATTTGCACCATTTCAGGCGCCGTTTTTTACTGAAAATAAAAGAGCCGCCTAGTTTCCTAGGCGGCTATCTTGGCAAAGTCTGCGATGTCTTCGAAGAGCCGGGCGACCCCTGTCAGCAGGGCCAGCCGGTTTATTCGCACGGCTTCATCCTCGGCCATGACCATCACCCCTTCGAAGAAGTCGTCCACGGCCCCGCGCAGGGCGGCAATGGCCTGCAGAGCGGCGGCATAGTCCCCGGCCTGGGTCGCGGCGGCGACACGGGCAGCGGTCGCCTGCACTTCCGTATAGAGAGTTTTCTCGCAGGCGGCTTCAAAACGGGCGGCGTCCACCGGCGTATCCACGCCCCCTTTGATGATGTTGACCACCCGCTTGAAGGCCACGGCCAGCGGCTCGAAATCTTCCCGTCCCTTGAGGGCGGCCAACGCCTTGACGCGCTCCTGGGCATCGATGACATCGTCGAAGGAGGCCGACAGCACGGCGTCGACCACGTCCTGGGGCTGACCTTGACCGGTCAGCATGTTGAAGAAACGCAGGCGGATAAATTCGAGGACGTCCTTCTTCACCTCGTCGGCCGGACGGGTGAGCTTGGCCGTGAGCAGGTCCACGGCCGTGCCGACCAGCGCGGTCAGGGAGAGGCGATAGCCCCGGTCGAGCAGGATGGACAGAACGCCGATGGCGCTGCGCCGCAGGGCATAGGGGTCGGCCGAACCGGTGGGAATGAGGCCGACGCCGAAGCAGCCGCAGATGGTGTCAATCTTGTCGGCGATGGAGACGAAGGCCCCCAGATGATCAGAGGGGAGCTCACCGCCGGCCTCGACGGGAAGATAGTGCTCATGGATGGCGCGGGCCACCCGGGCGTCCTCTCCTTCAAGCAGCGCATACTCGCGCCCCATGATGCCTTGCAGCTCGGGGAACTCGTAAACCATGCCGGTTTCCAGGTCACACTTGGCCAGCAGGGCAGCCCGGTCGGTCAGGACGCTATCGGCGGGAGACAGCTGGGCGGCGAGCAGGGCAGCCAGTTCGCGAAAGCGCATGACTTTCTCGTAGCTGGTGCCAAGCTTGGCCTGATAGACCACGTTCTTCAACGCCTCGAGACGGGTTTCCAGCTTGACCTTCTGGTCCTCGGTCCAGAAGAACATGGCGTCAGAAAGACGGGCCCGCAAGACCCGCTCGTTGCCGCGGGCGACCACGGCCGGGTCTTCTGGCCGGGTATTGGAGATGGTGATGAAGCGGGGCAGCAGCTTCCCCTCTTTGTCGACCAGAGTGAAGTAGCGCTGGTGCTCGCGCATGGTAGTGATCAGCAGTTCGCGGGGGAGCTGCAGGTATTTGTCCTCGAAAGAGCCGATGATGGGGGTGGCGTCTTCCACGAGGAAAGAAACTTCGTCGAGCAGGGCCTCATCCGCATTGACCTCGCCGCCGGCCGCGTGGGCGACGCGCTCGATCTCGCGGGCGATGAGATCACGGCGCTTGGCCGGATCGGGGGTGACGAAATGGCGCTCGCACTCATCGATCCAGTTGGCCAGACCCTTTACCGGGAAGGTCGCCGGGGCCATGAAACGGTGACCGCGGGAGAGGTGGCCGCTCTCGAGGTTGCCGAAAGTGAAGGGGACGACAACACCGTCGTAGAGGGCGACAATCCAGTGCATGGGCCGGGCAAAGCGGATGTCGAGATCCTTCCAGCGCATGGACTTTTTAAAGGGGATGCCGCCGATCAGGCGGGGCAGCATCTCCGGCAGCAGATCGGCTGTCTGGCGGCCTTCTTCGACCTTGGAGATGAAAAGATAGGCCCCTTTGTCGGTCTCCACCTGCTGCAGCTCGGAAACATCGACGCCGTTGGCGCGGGCAAAGCCGAGGGCCGCCTTGGTCGGCTTGCCGTCGGCATCGAAGGCGACCTTGACGGAGGGTCCGGAGAGGGTCAACTCCTGGCGCGGCTGCTCCGATTCCACATCGGCCACGGCGATGGCCAGACGACGGGGGGTGGCGAAGGTCTGGATCGTGCCGAAGGTGAGGCGGGCGTTCTCCAGTTCTTTGCGCAGCAAGCGTTCCATATCGCGCATGGCCGCCGGCAGAAAGCCGGCCGGAATCTCTTCGGTACCGATTTCAAGAAAAAGTTCAGCAGACATGGTATCTCCGGTAAGAGGATACCGGGGCGCGAGGTGCGCCCCGGCCAATCATTTCTTCAGCAGCGGAAAGCCGAGCTTCTCTCGCTGGGCCACGTAACCTTCGGCGCAGAGGCGGGCCACATTGCGCACCCGACCGATGTAGGAGGCGCGTTCGGTCACGGAAATGGCGCCGCGGGCATCGAGCATATTGAAGGCGTGGGAGCATTTCATGACGTAATCGTAGGCCGGCAGAACCAGGCCGCGCTGCGCCAGACGGATGCACTCCTTCTCGTACATGGTGAAGAGGTTCAGCAGCATGTCGACGTCGGCCTCTTCAAAGTTGTAGGTGGAGAACTCCACCTCGCTTTGATGATGCACATCGCCGTACTTGACCCCCTTGACCCACTCGAGATCGTAGACATTGTCCACGCCCTGCAGATACATGGCGATACGCTCGCAGCCGTAGGTGATTTCGCCGGAAACGGGTTTGAGGTCGATACCGCCGGCCTGCTGGAAGTAGGTAAACTGGGTGATTTCCATGCCGTCGAGCCACACTTCCCAGCCCAGCCCCCAGGCTCCCAGGGTCGGCGATTCCCAATCGTCCTCGACGAAACGGATATCGTGCTGCGACGGGTTGATGCCGAAGCTCTTGAGGGAATCGAGGTAGAGATCCTGAATATTCAGGGGCGAGGGTTTCATGATGACCTGAAACTGGTAGTAGTGCTGCAGGCGATTGGGATTTTCGCCGTAGCGACCGTCGGTGGGACGGCGGGACGGCTCGACATAGGCTACCTTCCAGGGCTCGGGCCCCAGAACGCGCAGGAAAGTGGCGGGATTGAACGTACCTGCCCCTTTTTCCATGTCATAGGGCTGCTGAATGATGCAGCCCTGTTTGGCCCAGTAATTCTGCAGGGAAAGAATGAGATCTTGAAAAGTCACGATGCCTCCAGGCCGTAAAAACAGTTTTCGCCCCCTCTTCAGGGCCTGCTTATTGGTATACTGTATACAAATTTGAAAAGCTGAATTTTAGCCCCTGACCCCGGGCCTGTCAAGGCAATTTCTGAGAGACGATCGGACCTCCGGTGACGGGAGATCAGCCACTTCCACCCGCAACTTGTTGCAGAAAAACCAGCGACTTGAGCCGGCGATGCAGGTGCCGACCGATTGCCGCTGAAAGCATCCGCTCCCCCTGCACCAACGTCGCCGGACTCAGACGATAACCCTCGAAGCTTTCTAAGGGGGCACGCAGAATGCGGGACAGGGTTCCCAGCGTCAGCAGGCTGACCGACAGGCTGCCGCGCCCGCCCTCACAGGCCGGACACAGACTGCCGCCGCGGGAGGCATCGAAAAAAACGGTGTCCGTTTTCAGGGTTTCCATACATTCGGAGCAGTGCAGCAGATGGGGGATGTAGCCAGCCAACTCCAGCAGCCGCAGTTCGAAGAGCAGCCGGGCTTCGGCGGAACCGCCGGCGGCGGCCAGATGGTGCAGAAAAGCCTGCAGCAGTCCGTAAACCTGCGGATGCCCCGATTCCTCCCCTTGCAACTCTTCCACCAGTTCACAGCCATAGCCCGCCAGCGCCAGCGCCAACAGGTCGGTGCGCAAGCCGGCGTGCAGATCGACCAGCTCCGCCTCCTTCAGCGACAGCAGCTGTCCCCGCCCCGGCGGGCTCCAATGCATCATCACCCGCGCAAAGGGTTCCAGGGCCGGCCCGAAGCGCTTGCGACTGCGGCGGGCGCCGCGGGCAAACCCTTTGAGCAGACCGAGCTCGGGCGTATAGAAGGTGACGATCCTGTCCGCTTCACCGTAGTCGACGTGCCGCAGAATGATCGCTTCGCTGCGCAGGAGCTGCATGAAGAAGGTGCCGTTTCAGGTAAGAAAAGATTGGCGAACCACAAGGGAAAACATCGTCTGCCCTTGGGCCGTATCATAGCCGGGAGGCGGGGCGAGATCAAACAGAATGTCCCCGGCCAGGGCGTTTAATAAAAAGGTCAGCTGTTCTGCGTCAGGGCAAAGAGTCCGGCCAGCACCAGAATGATCCCCCCTGTTGACCAGGCCAGCAATTTGGCGAGTAAAAGTCGCATGCGTGCCTCCTTCTTTTGGCCTCGTTCAGACCAGATCGAACAGCTCGGAATGAAGCTGCCCCAGCGGAACGCCCAATTCATGCAGGTACTTTTCCACCAGATGGATCATCGCCACCGGACCGCAGATAAAATACTCCGCGGCCGCCCGAGGCGGCGGCACATGACGGCCAAGCAGCTCCTTCGTGAGCAACCCCACCTCGCCCTGCCAGTCGGGAGGAGGGTCGTTCAGGATGAAAACAACCTGAAGGTCCAGGCGTTCCCGCAGCATCTCAAGTTCTTCCCGAAAGGTCGTGCGATCCCAGGTATTGTAGGCATAAAAGAGGAGCAGCGGACGGCGGTCGCCACGATCCGCCAGCGTACGCAGCATGCTCATAATCGGGGCGATGCCGATGCCGCCGGCCACAAAGACGTAGCGGCTGGCCGGTTGCCGGTCGGGGCTGAAACAGCCGTAGGGGCCATCCACGTAGACGGGCGTGCCGATTTCCACCTCCTTGATGCGGCGGGTGAAGTCCCCCAACTCCTTGATGGTAAAGTGCAGCTCCGCCGTCTTGGCGGCACTGGAGGCGATGGAGAAAGGGTGCTCCTTGAGGGCGAAAGGAGAGGCCCCGAGGCTGATCCAGGCGAACTGACCGGGCAGGAAGTTGAAGCCGTCGTGTCCTTCGGGAGCGACCTGCAGCGTCCAGGCGTCGCCCCGCTCGGCGCTCACGCCCGTGACCCGGTAGGGGTGGCGCAGCAGCATGGCCGGCCGGATGAGGCGCACGGTCACCAGCAGCAACAGCCA
This sequence comes from Desulfuromonas sp. KJ2020, assembly GCF_024197615.1. Taxonomy (NCBI): domain Bacteria; kingdom Pseudomonadati; phylum Thermodesulfobacteriota; class Desulfuromonadia; order Desulfuromonadales; family Desulfuromonadaceae; genus Desulfuromonas; species Desulfuromonas sp. KJ2020. The sequence continues at coordinate 1,545,293 of NZ_JAKUKE010000001.1, read as the reverse complement.
GGACAGGGAGATCGCCCCCCACAGGATTTTTGTCCAGGGAGTGGCGACATAGTGCCCCACCCCCACGATATGGGCGATGGCCAGACCGAGGGTCAACACGGCCAGCACGGCATGCCCCAGACGCCAGCGGTCGTAATCGATCCCCAGCGGTTTGCGCCAAAGCGAACTGATCAGCAAGAGGAAAAGGCCCAGAAGAGAAGCCACTCCGGCCCAGAAGTGCCAGGGGGCCAGACCGGGACGAAAAAGAGCCCACAGGGTCGGTTCAAGGACCAACAGCAACAGGGGATGGAGCAGAATGAACACAAAAGTCACCAGCGCACTCTGCCGGTGAAAATAATAGACGATATCGATGCCGAAAGGGGCTGAAGGACGCCGGAAACGGGCCGTCTGCAGGAAAAGTGTGCCCATCATGGCGGTGCCGGCAAAGCCCAGGGCGAGGGAGAAATCCCACCAGAACCCGCTGCCGGCGGGCATGGGGCCAAGCAGAAGCACCAGCAGCGGCGCCATGACCAGCGCCAGGTAGACCCCGATCCAGAACAGTCCGGAAAAGACGTATTTCAAGCGCTCCCCCTTTCGCCACCTCAGAGTTCATAAAATTCTAATCTTTTTCGGCGACAGCGCAAGGGGGATCTCGATTGCCCGTCGTCACCAGGCTGTTTCCCGGGCAAAACGTCCAAAGCACCGCCGTCAAACCCCGCCAGGCCTGGGAACTCGACTTTTTGAAAACGGATTTCATTTTTATCTTGACCGGAAGGCCTCGGCTCATGTAGCCTCAAACCCGTGGTCGGCCCCCGTTCCCATAGCAATACATGGAGGTTTCTCATGTCTACGGCAGCCATTCACCCTGCAAAGCACCTTGGCTGGAACCAGCTGGCTCCTCTCTTCCGGGACGAACGCGCGTGCTGCGCAGCGTTTCTGGCGCTGGAGACGGCCGAAATCCTCGACGGCGTCAAACCGGCCAACCTCATCAATATGGCCAACAGACCCCAGCCCTGCGGCCGCAATCTCTATCAGCTCTGGAAGCAGCATGGCGACAGCCTGCTGGCCGACAGCGGCCTCACCCCCAGTGTCCTGATTGACCGCGGCGAGTCCTTGCTCCTGCTGGTCTATCAGCCCGAGGCCTTGGCGGCCCTCCTCTCCCGCCCCAACGTCATGGCCGTACTGCGCCGGGCCGGTTATCAGGCGCCCTTTCACCCGGATCGCGTTCTGGCCGAGTTGCAGTCGCGCCTGCAAGCCGCCGACGGTTTTCCTCATGAAATCGGTGTCTTTCTCGGCTATCCCCTCAAGGATGTCGCCGCTTTCATGGGGTGGATTTCCCTCCCCTTCAGCTGTCAGCGTCTCTGGCGCATCTACGGTGATCCTTGCCGCAGCCTGCAACTGGCCCAACGTTTTACCCATTGCCGAAACCGGATGGCCCACCGACTGGCCCACCAGGCCGCCGGTCAATCCCAGGCCGCCGGTAGCCACACCTTTTTTGGCTCTTTAATTGAAAATGGTTTTCGTTTTTAAACACCAGCTTCAAGGAAGCGGTCCAATACCAAGGAGACCCTGTTACATGAAAAACCCTGCGATCATGCTGTTGATTTCCGCCTTGCTCTCCCTCACGCTACTCAGCCAGGCGGCGGCAGCCACGCTGGAAGAACGCCTGGCGGATCTGGAACGCCGGCAGAGCGAACTCTACCACACGCTGGCCGAAAAAAAGGCGGCCGGCCTGGCGACTCCCCTGGGGGAACGCCTGACTTTTTCCGGCCTGCTGGAGGTGGAGGCAACCGCCGCCAGCAGGCGTCAGGACGACGGCCGGACCCAGAGCAGCAGCGACCTGGTGCTGGCCACGACCCAACTCGGCCTGGGGATGACATTCACCGACCGGGTCCGAGGCAGTATCAACTTTCTCTATGAAGAAGATACTACGGATTTGGAAGTGGACGAAGCCTCGGTCGACCTCAACCTGGACCCGTTTTTCGCGCGAATCGGCCGCATCTATCTTCCCTTCGGCGTCTACCACAGTCATTTCATCAGCGATCCGCTGACCCTCGAACTGGGGGAAACCCGCGAGACGGCAGCTCTGCTCGGCTATGGCCGGAATCTCTTCTCCCTGTCCCTGTTTGCCTTTAACGGTGACAGGGAACGACTGGAAGAGGAAGACCACATCCGCGACTGGGGCGCCAGCCTCGTCTTCACCCCCGTGGACGGCCTTGAGTTTGGCGGCAGCTACCTGTCCGACCTGGCCGACACCGACGCGGCCATGGTGACGGCCTACGAACGCCGCGTGGCGGGATGGAGCGCCTTTGTGCTGGCTGCCGGCAGCAAGGGCGGGATTTCGGCAGAAATTCTGGGAGCGACGAGAGCTTTCGCGGCCGCGGATCTCGACGGCGACGAAAATGGCATGGGCGACAGGCCGAGGGCCTGGAATGTGGAGGCCTTCTGGACCATGCGTGACGATCTCGACCTGGCCCTGCGCTGGGAAGGCAGCGACGAATTTCTCGGGCAGCCGCGGCGGCAGTATGGCCTGGACCTGTCCTGGAGCCCCTGGCCTTACGCCACCTTGTCTCTCGAATATCTGCGCGGCGAATTCAGCCGGGGATTCGGCCTCAACGAGGACGGCAGCGGACTGGATCGCCGGGATCAGGTCACCGCCCAACTGGCTTTAGCGTTCTGACGGTTATTCTTCGCCCCCTTCGCACACCGGCAGGCGCAGCAGATAGACGGTGACGCACAGGCCGATGGCGATGAGAAAGACTTTGACCCAGAAGAGGGGGATGAGGAAAAAAACGGAAACAGGAATACTGATCCAGATGAGGGTGATGGCAGTGATCTTGGCGCGCAGAGGGATTCCCTGGCCATCGAGATAGCCACGGATCATCGGTCCCAGGTGGGGATGGTCGAGGAGCCAGTGGTGAAAGCGTTCGGAGCCCCGGGCAAAGCAGGCGGCGGCCAGCAGAAGCAGAGGCACCGTCGGTAGCAGGGGCAGAAAGATACCGAGCACCGCCAGCGCCGTACTGACCAGCCCGGCCGCGGTGAGGAGCAGCCTGAGCACCCTGCTGTCGATTATTTTCGTGCGCCGATCAGACATGAATCCTCAGCTCCTTGGCACTTCAGGTCGTCGGACTCGCCTTTTTCATCATGGCGGCATTGAAGGCCTGCCGCTGGGCGGTATTGCCGATGGTGGCGATCAGATCGCCTTCGGCGAAACAGAAATCGGCTTCGGGGTTGGGGAGAAATTCCCCCTGCCGGATGACGCCAACGATGGAGACGCCGGTCTGCCGCCGGATCTCCAGCTCCCGCAGGCTCCGGCCCACCATGGGGTTGCCGGTGGCCAGGCGCTCCCAGCTCAACTCCAGCAGGTCACCAGCCGACCGCAGCTGGCGGATCTCCTGATGGTCGTCCCGCCCTTCGGAGAGGGGGTGATAGAGCTCGCGGCGGATGGCGTCGGTATAGCGCTGGATGACCGGAATGGGCATCTTCAGGTGAAGCAGGGCCTGACGGGCGATCTCCAGTCCCGCCTCCAGTTCCGGCAGAATGACCATATAGACCCCCTCCTCGTAAAGGGAGCGCATCTGATCCTCCCCGTCGGCGCGCACCACGATGTTCAGATCGGGATAAAACTGCCGCACATGCCGGACGATGGTCTGGGCCGAGATGACCGCCGGGGCGGTGATGAGCAGCTGCTGGGCGCCGTGAATCCGCGCCGCCTCAAGGACGATGTTCTGACTGGCATCGCCGAAAATAGCCGGCAGCCTGGCCCGCTTGCATTCCTCAAAGCGCCGGTGGTTGACCTCCACAATCACGAAGGGCACGTCGATCTGACGCAGAACCCGGGCCACATGCTGACCGACTCGCCCGCCGCCGACCACGACGATATGATCCTTGAGCTCTTCGGCTGGCAGGTTGATGACCTCCAGCGTATCGTTGCTGCCGAAGCGCTGACGCAAGGCGTAGAGCGGGGCCGTCAGTCCCGACACGACGGGCGTCAGGAACATGCTGATGATGGTGGCGGCCAGAATGAGGGAATACTGATCGAGGCTCAGGGCGCCAATACCGTAGCCTTCCTGGGCGAGCAGAAAGGAAAATTCGCCAATCTGGAACATGCCCAGCCCCGTCGCCAAGGGGATGACGTTGCCATAACCGAAGCCGCGCGCCAAGACCCCCATGATAACCCCCTTGCCGAGCGCCACCATCAGGACGAGGGCGAGCACTTCGAACCAGTTGGCCATGACGAAGGCCGGATTGAGCAGCATGCCGACGGAGGTAAAGAAGAGCAGGCCGAAGAGGTCGCGCAGGGGGATGATGTCGCTTAAGGCCTGGTGGCCGTAATCCGATTCGCTCAGCACGATGCCGGCCACGAAGGCGCCGAAGGCGAAAGACAGTCCGGCCAGATAGGTGGCGTAGCCGATGCCGAGACCGATGGCGGTGATGGAGAGCAGAAAGAGCTCTCGCGAGTCCCAGCGGGCGATGATGGCCAGCAGTTTCGGCAGCAGCTTGGTGCCGAGCAGCAGCATGAGCGCCAGAAAGACCGCCGACTTGATGGCGGCAAAACCGAGGGTCGGTAGCCCCGAGGCCGGATCGCTCAACTGGGGGAGCATGATCATCATCGGCACCACGGCCAGATCCTGCACGATGAGGATGCCGATCATGACGCGGCTGGAGAGGGTGCCCATCACCCCCTGGTTCATCAAAGTCTTGAGAATGACCATGGTGCTGGAAAAGGAGACCACGCCCCCCAGCCACAAGGACGGCACCCTCTCCCACCCCAGCCAGCGGCCGATGAGAAACCCAAAACCCAGGGTCAGCAGGATCTGTAAGGGCGTTCCCACCAGAGCGATGGTGCGGACAGGCCGCAGCTCTTTCAGCGAAAACTCGAGGCCCAGGGCAAAAAGCAGCAGGGCGACGCCGATTTCGGCCAGCTTTTCGATGTCATGGGCATCCCCGATGGAGATGGCATTATTAAAGGGGCCAATCAGCACCCCAGCCAGAATATAGCCCAGCATCAAAGGCTGCTTCAGGCGGTGGGCGACCAGCGCCCCAAGCAGACCGGCGACGATGATGATAATGATATCTGCTGCAATGCCCACGATCGGAGAAACCTTCCTTTTATGCCGATGCCGCCCGGTTGCCGTACACTGCTCCGGCGGTTGGCAGACTGGTCTTACAGTTTATCCCGCCACAACCCCTCTTCCAGCCAACGACCCGCCTCTTTGGCCGGCAGGGGGCGACTGAAGAAGTATCCCTGAATTTCATCGCAGCCGTGCTGCCGAAGAAAATCCAGCTGTTCGCGTATCTCCACTCCTTCGGCCACGACCCGGAGCTTGAGACCAGCCGCCATGGACAGAATCGCCGACACGATGGCGTTGTCATCGGGGTCCGTCGTCAGATCCGCCACGAAAGAGCGGTCGATCTTGACGGTGGCGATAGGCAGTCGCTTGAGATAATACAGGGAGGAGTACCCTGTCCCGAAATCATCGAGGGCGACACGGATGCCCTGACGGGTCAGTTGCGCAAGCGTCAGGATCGCTTCCTCCATGTTGGCCATCAGCACACTTTCGGTGACTTCGATCTCCAGGGCTTCGGGAGGGACCCCTGTTTCCGCCAGAATCGACAGGATGCGCTCGGCCAGATCGACCTGTTTAAACTGCTGCGCCGAAAGATTGACGGATACCTGTAGCGTCCCATACCCCGCCTCCCGCCATTTCCGGATCTGACGGCAGGCGGCCCGTAAAATCCAGTACCCCAGCGGGATAATCATCCCTGTCTCCTCGGCCACAGGAATGAACGCGTCTGGAGGAACGATAGTCCCATCGGGCTGTAACCAGCGGACCAGGGCTTCCATGCCCGTTATTTCTCGGCGTTTCAAATCCACCTTCGGCTGGTAGTACAGTTGAAACTGCTCCTCCTGCACGGCCTTGCGCAGATTGTTCTCCAAGAACAGCCGACGGGTGATCTGTTCGTTCATTTCGGCCGCAAAAAGCTGATAGTTGTTGCGCCCCCGGTCTTTAGCCCGGTACATGGCCGTTTCGGCATTGCGGATAAGGCTTTCGGGGTCGTCGCCGTCATGGGGAAAAAGGCTGATGCCAATGCTGGCGCCCGTGAAAATTTCCTGCTCGCCCACCTGGAACACACCAGCCAAATCGGTCATGATCTTATGCACGACCTGAGCGGCATTCTCGGCACTGTGGATATTCTGCACCACCAACACGAACTCATCCCCGCCGATACGCGCCAGGGTATCCTCCTTGCGCACCATATCCTGCAGACGCGCGGCCACCTGCTGCAGCAGGATATCTCCCGCGATATGCCCGAAGCTGTCATTCACTTTTTTAAAGTGGTCGAGATCGAGAAAGAAGACGGCAAGGCCCTTTCCCTCCCGCCGGGAACGGCTGATGGCGATGGTCAGGCGGTCGCGCAGGAGCAGGTGATTGGGCAGGCCGGTCAGGGCGTCGTGATAGGCCTGATGACGGACGAGCTCATCTTTGTGCTTGATCTCGGTAAGATCGTGAAAGACGGAAACATAGTGAGTCGACCGGCCGTTTTTGTCCGTAATCGCCGAAATACTCAACCATTCGGGATAGGCCTCGCCGCCTTTACGGCGGTTCCAGATCTCCCCTTGCCAATTGCCTTTTTCCCGCAGGGCCTGCCACATATCCCGGTAAAACTCGGGGGGATGACGATCGGACTTGAGGATGCGCGGATTGGCGCCCAGCACTTCTTTCGCCTGGTACCCGGTAATCTCCGTAAAGGCGGGATTCACCCGCTCAATCAGGCCGTGGCAGTCCGTAATGGCGATCCCCTCCAGACTGCTTTCGAACACCCGCTCGGCCAAACGCATCCTCTCCTCTGACCACAAACGTTCGGAAAGATCGCGAACCACCGCCAGCACCGCATCGTTCTCCCCCAGCCGCAACCGTCGCAGAAAAACTTCGACCGGAAAGGAGCCGCCATCGCCAGGACGGCGGGCCAGCCACTCCAGCCGCCTGTCCTGGCCGTCGACCACCTCTTGCCAGATGACAGACAACTGCTCGATTGGCGAGTCGGTGGCGCAGAAGTCATCCTGAATCTTCCGGCCCAGCGCTTCTTCCCGCTGCAAACGGAACAGTCGAAGAGCCTGATCGTTCAGGTCGACAATCCGCCCCTCCAGATCCTGAATAAAAATGGCTTCCTGCACGTTGTTGAGGATCGTCCGCAGATTGTCCCACCATTGGTGCAAATCCTGCCCCGTGGGTAGTTGGCGGGCGGAGTCCGCAAAAAAGAGGGAGTCCGTCATGGCGATAGCAGTCCTAGGCGAGATAACGGAGAAACATGGTGGCGGTGCCGAAATAGATCAGGATGCCGGTGATGTCGTTGGCGGTCTGCACGAAGGGGCTGGAGGCGATGGCCGGATCGATGCCGATTTTCTTGAAGAAGGAGGTTGCAATCACCCCCATGGTAGCCGCCACGGTCATGGCGGTGACCATGGCCAGACCGACGACCAGGCCCAGATAGACATTGTGGTGCCAGATAAAAGCGACCAGGCCGACGACCAGGCCGCAGACGGCCCCCATGATCATGCCCACGCGCAGTTCCTTGAAAAAAACCTGGCGCAGGGTCGAGAAATCGATGCGCCCCGTGGCAAAGCCGCGCACGACGATGGTCGCGGACTGCCCGCCAACGTTGCCGCCCATACCGGTGATGACCGGGATGAAGGAGATGAGGGCGATGACCTGTTCGAGGGTGGCCTTGAAGCGCCACATCAGATAGCCGGTGACGACGCCGCCGAAGAGGTTGGTCACCAGCCAGGGTAGGCGCAGGCGGGCGATCTTGAACGACTTGTACCCGTACAGCAGCTCTTCCTCACTGGCGCCGGCCATCTTGTAGATGTCCTCGGTGGCCTCCTGCCGCATGACGTCGATCACGTCATCGACAGTGATAATCCCCATGAGCTTGTTGCCGTCATCCACGACGGGGATGGCCAGAATGTTGTACTTGGCGACAAGCAGGGCAACCTCTTCCTGGTCCATGTCAGTACGAACGCTGATAACGTCGCGGATCATGATGTCCTTGAGCAGGGTCGACGGCGGCACGGTCAGCAGTTGACGCAAAGAAAGCACCCCGACCAGGTGATTGTGTTCGTCCGTGACGTAAAGGTAGAAGACCATCTCCACGTCCTCGGCCTGCTGCAGCGACTCGACGGCTTTCTTGACGGTGAGATCCTGGCTGAGAGAGAAGATCTCCGTCGACATGATGCCGCCGGCCGTGTCCTCGTCGTAGCGCAGGAGCTGCTCGATCTCCTCCGAGTGCTCATCCTGCATGATGTTGAGGATCTCTTCGGCCAGCTCCTCGGGCATATTGCGGATGATGTCGACGGCGTCGTCGTAGGGCATCTCCTGCAGAACTTCGGTGATCGTCTCCGTCTCGATCTGCTCAAGCAGTTGGGCGCCGACGCTGTGTTCCAGCTCGGAGAGGACGTAGGCCGCGGTCTCGGCCTCCTCGATGAGATTGAAGAGGATGCGTTGTTCCTTCAGGTCGAGATAGCGGAACAGGTGGGCGATATCGACGGGATGGGTCTTGGCGATCACCTTGGTGAGATTGGGGTAGGCCCCCCGGCGAATCAGTTTTCTTACCGTATCGAGGAGCATCTCCAGCTTTTTATCCATGATCTTTTTCCTCCTCGTCGGGTGTCGGGAACCTAAGCGGTTAAGACTAACACCCCCAAAAACGCCCTGTCAATGGCCCGTTCAGCAAAACAGGAAGGCATGACTGGAGGTAAAGAGGGGGGGCACCCGGTTGACCATGGCCCGCACCGCTGGCGAGGCCAGCAGGCGCTGCTGCAGAAACCGGCGGGCCTCCCGGCGCCCCCAGCCGGAAGTCGCCTCAAAGGTCTCGTAAAGCCCCAGGGATTCGCTGTCCGTGGGGAGGCTGGTGCCTTCGATGCCGAAGTCGTCGGGACGGATCAGCATCTCCGACTGGCGCGGCAAGTTCATGATGGCGATATTGAGAAAGGTCACGGCCTCGGCGTGCTCTTCGAGAAAACGTCGGGTCGCTTCGGCATCGGCTTCGGTCTCGCCGGGGGTGCCGAGCATGATATAGACATAGGTGGCGATGCCGGCGCGCTGCAGGTTGCGCAAAATCACCGAGACATCGGCCAGGCGAGTCCCCTTACCCAGACGGTCGAGTACGGCCTGGGAGCCGCTTTCAAGCCCCAGCTGCAGCATACGGCAGCCGCCGGCGGCCAAAGCCTGCACGAGGTGAGGGTCGAGGAGGGCTTTCTCGAAGCGCACAAAGCCATGCCAGCGCAGCGCGGCCATCTCGGCCGCTCGTGCGGCCATCGCCCTGAGCAGGCGCGGCGGGATGGCGTTGTCGGAGAGATGAAGATGCTTCGTGCCGTAGCGGGCACTCAATTCCAGCAGCCAGGGCACAAAGTCGGCGTCCCCCACCGTCGCCCAGGGATGGGTCGGAGAGGTGGCCTCGGGGCAGAACAGACATTTCTGCCAGTAACAGCCGCGAGAGGCGGCTAGAGGCAGTACCGGCACGGGAGAGAGGTAGCGGACGAGGGGAGCGAAGCTGTAATCCGGCGTGAAGGCGATTGAGGACGGATCCTCCAGGTCATAGGCGCCAGCCGGGTTCGGACCGTCCAGCAGCCGGCCCAGCACCGCCTCGCCGGGGCCGAAGCCAATGTGGTCGAAGCAGGTAAAGTGCCGCCGGTTCTGCTGCAGAAACGGCTTCCAGGAGGTGAACATCCCTCCCCCACCCACCAGGCCGATGTCGGGAAGCCGCCGGCGGATCATACCCGCCAGTTCGAAGGCGGGCAGCACCTGGTGGCGATAATTGACGGAGAGGGCCACCCAGCGCGGCCGCTGCACTTCGAGCTGCGGCAGCACCTGCTCACGGAAGTACGAAGCAAAGAGCGTAGATACTTCACCCGCGGCCACCCGTTCGAGGTCATCAGGAGAGAACTCGGAAAGGTCCCCGTGCTGGTAATCCCCCAGGGTCAGGCGCTCCCGCCCCCCCTCCCCGGTGTAGACGGACAGAGCCTGGTTGAGATGATGCACCGCCGTGGAGTAACGGGCAAAGTTCTGCAGGGACTGAGGGGAACGCAGCAGGTCGAGGGAGGTACGGGCATGGCGGACGGCCCGCTGCAGGGCGCGGCAAGGCGCAGGCCCCAGCGCCCCTTCCAGCCGGGAGGTTTCAAGCAGATAGAGGTACGCCTCCAGGTTGGCGTCCAGCGCGGCCACCATAAAACCGTGACCGCGCAGATGACCCAGCAGGGCCGCCAGCCCTAGAGGAGGCTCGGCCGGCTTGGCGGCCGGTGGGTGGATGAGCAGCAGATCCTGCCCGGCCCCCCGACTCATTCGTCCGGCGATTCGGGAGTGTCGGGCGCCAGGGATTTCAGGGCGTCCCGTAGACGGCGATTTTCACGCTCCAGCCCATCGAGACGCCGGTGACAGAGAATCACCTCCTCATTGAGCTCTTCTGCTTGTTGCGACAGGTGGGTATAGCGTATTTCCAGTTCAACCAGACGCTCCTGAATGTTCTCCACATCGTGCCTCATGCCGTTTCACCTCCCTTTTCGTTCAAGGACGCTGCATGCTAGCAGAGGCGACATGCCGGCGCAAGAAAGACGGACAACCCATCTGCCACATCACCCTTCCTTTTTATGGGCAAAATTCAAAATTAATCAAACCCAATGGTGTTTTCACCCTACCTCAGGGGAATTCACCAGCGCTGATACCTCTGTGAGTCCTGCGTGTAAACATTTAACGATAATTAATGTCACATAAGGGGAATTCCCCACAAAACCCCCAGCGGCTCCCCTCTCAACATGGATTTCGGCGGAAAAAAAACCTCTTCATTTTCTAAACACTTACCGCAACACATCACCCAGCTTTCACCAACCGCTTTTCCGATGACATTTCTCAACAAAACTCCGTCCATCGACGCGCATTCGTTATCCATCAAAAGGCTGGCATAGCCGATGCTATGTATCGGCCGAAACACCGTCAACGTTATGTAGAAACATCCTGCAGGGTGTATCGAACGTTTCTGGGGACGGGATCTGGTTTCCCGGCACCGGAGCATTCGACATTCAAGGGCTAATGGTCAGCCCGAACAGACTTCAAATGGAGCAACACAGCACAGGAGGCACATCCAATGAAATGCAGAAAGAGGTTCTTTACGTTTGCCTGGGCTTTAATAGCCCTCTTTGGAACGGCCGGTTTTTCTCAGGCCGCAGTGATTACCAGTTGGGACATGGCTAATGCAACCCCAGGAGCCCCGACCAATGTTACTGATCCCGGTTTTGTTTTTGACCAGTACAACTATGTTGAACCCGGGTCCCTGCTTGACCCGAACACAGGTGCCGTCGCTGAGGGCGGTTTTATGCCGAGTGGTTACTCCAAGTATGCCGGCGGAACAACTCTGTTACCAAACGGGGCCATGACCTGGAAGGAGCGCGACACCCAGGGTCCCGGTCTCAGCATCGTGACCGGCGATGATGTGACGGGCGACAACTGCATCATGTCTGCCGGTTGGAACCCCGACTCAACACCCAGTGCAACCCAGATGAGCGATTGGTGGGGGGTTGATCTCAAGCAATGTTCTGACCCCTGGCAGTCAAGCAAGCGCTTCAAGGTTGTCAGTTATGTTCTCGACGCTCCCGTAGATTTGACTTTCAACGTCAGCGCCAACGGCCAGGAAGATCTCTACCGTATCCTGCAGAAGTATGGCAATCAGACCGGACAGCGTGTCTCCGGTTACACCCAGCAGCTCGGCTTCCTGATCAACGGGGTCTTCACTGAAGCCCAGCCGGGACAGGGACTGGCCTTCGCTTTGAAGAACGGGACCAAACACAGCAACGACATTCCGACTGCGAGCAGCATGGCCAATCAGGGCGAACTCGATTCACTGCTGGCGCACGGCCTGTTCGGCGCACCGGACAAACACCACACCTCGGCCGGCTACTTCAACCCTTACGTTCGCGCCAACTTTGCTCTTGAGGCCGGCGAAACCTTTATCCGCACGGTCGGCATGCATCCGGTGCATCAGGACCTGTTCGGTGAGTGGATGCCTTCGAACAATCTCAAAGGTGCAATCTACTTTGATATGGACGGCATCGTTTACACGGATAATGCCCTCATGGGGCATTGCGATGGCGCCTTTAACGAGGAAGTAGCCCAGGTTAATGCCGCAGAAGGTTGCCAGGGTGAATGGGTCACCTATCGTTCGTCGCTGGTCCCGGTTGACAACGGTGACGGCACGTGGACCATTGCTCCCTCTGCCGGCATCGACCCGTTGAATCCGGCCCTGAACCGTACGGTGATTCCAGCTGATGTTGTCGCTTCCTGGGACAGCAATCCCCTCTGGATTCCCGGCGATATCGACGATTTTGCCAACGTGAATATCAACACCTTTATCTCACTGGGCAATGCTGACAACTGGCCGACTGCTGATGGCAACGGCAACGCGAGTTTCACCATTCGCATCACCCCGACCTTCGACGCCGCAACCGCTTCGACTGAGCCGGGCACCGCGGCTCCGGAAGACTTTATTGTCTTCATCGAGGCCCCGACGGCGGTTGTTCAGTAAGTGGGTTGAATCAACGAATCCTGTAACGCGATACGAACTATCTGGAGGAAAAGATGAAAACAGCAAAACTGATTTTACTGGCGATGCTCATCGCCTTCGTAAGCATCCCTCTGGCTCACGCCGGAACCCAGGTGAAACTCAACCAGGCTGCAACCGTCAAGGCTTCGGTAAAGAATACGACGTCTCAAAGTGTTCGGGCCGCTGTCAAAATGACAGGTTTCGACAATGCCGGGGTCAAGATCGGCCAGCTCTGCAAAGAAGCCTGGTTGAGTGAAGGGCGTACCACCGCGGTAGAGTACACCTGGAATGCCCCCGGTTACGCGACAGGTGTCTACTGGCAGGCCAAGGTTGAAGTGAATGGCGATTGCCCGAATTCTGAAGTTCCGACTTATGATTTCGTAGATCACCATCACGACAGTGACAGTGATAGCGATAGTGACGCCGACAGCGATCACCGCTAACAGTTCGAGCTGATTCTGGGCGGCTGCCGGAACTGTCCGGCAGCCGCCAGAAAAGACGGCACAGACCAGCGCTCCCCCGGGCCATTCGGCATCGGCAAGACCATCGTAGAGGTGGTGACAGGATACTCATTTCGGGAGAACCACCATGAAACTGACAAAACCACACAAACTTGTTGCCTGGGGATTGTTTGTCGTTATTGCCGGTGGTTATTTTCTCATGGCAGCAAGGTTTCCCCTGGCCTATATCGTTGCGACTTACGAGGATCTGGTCGGCGAGTGGGCCCAAGTCTTTCTTTTTGTCACAACCATGCTGCTCTCGGTCCGGATTGCCTGCGGCAAGTCGAATTACCGTCCCTTCTTTGCGATTTTGGCATTGGCCTGCTTCTATGTTGTCGGTGAAGAGATTTCCTGGGGACAAAGAATCTTCAACCTGACAACGCCCGATTTTTTTCGAACACACAATCTGCAAAATGAAACCAACCTGCATAATTTTTTTACCGGTCCCATCGAGACCTCATTGAAGCAATCGATGGAATATTTGATTGCACTGGGGTTGGTCTTTTATGGGTTACTGTTCCCTCTTCTTTTGGGTTTACGCTGGAGATTGGCTCTCTGGTTCAGCAATAAAGGCTTGCCACACCCGCCGCTTTACCTCTGGCCCTTTTTTGTGTTCAGCGCCGGGCTTGAGCTTGGACTTCTTCAGTTCAACGAGGCTGAAATTGCTGAAGTACTGATCCCGCTGGCGCTGGCCATCATGTCCTTCAATTTTTTGCTTGCCACGCGTCAACAGCAGGAACTTAGGAATATTCCCGAATGGCCTGCGGCGGATTCGAAGCAGCTGGCCTGGCAAACCGTTTCATTGGTCCTGGGTGTAACTCTTCTCGCCTTTTTTGCCACCACCGCAGGCTATTACGCACCCACCATGAAACCGAAAATGCAAGCCCGATTCTATAATGGTGTGGAGAAGTTTGCCGATCGCTACAAGCGTTTTGAACAATGGGACAGCGCCGCGCAATTATATCTGCTGGTGCATAAAGAGGAACCGAATAACGCTTCGGCGTTACGCAATCTGTTTGTTTGCTACACCAAATTGAACGATCCACAGTTGGCCCGCAATTTCCTTGAAAAGGCAGAACAGGTGGACCTTGATACTCTCGCCAGGCAGCCGCTCAGCGTTGCGTCACATCTTTCCCTGGTGGAAACTTACGAGTTGATGGGAAATGAAAGACGGGCGGCGGATCATTTACAGGGCAGCGCGGAAATCGCCAATCTAAACGTCAGGAAATTTCCGAACAACGCTTCAGCGATCTATTGGCTTGGCAGATCGGACGAGAAAAACGGCAATCTGCATAAAGCCTTACAGGAATATCAACGGGCAGCACAGCTGGCACCAGAGGTTCTCAGGTATCAGAAGGCGATCCAGAGTGTGAAGCGCAAGTTGACAGCGACCGCTCAAGAACTCACGGCGACAAGGATAACAACGGCATTCACCCGGTAACCGGAATATAAGCAACAGGAAGTCGACAGACATACTATCCCCTACATACCCACCGGCTGTAATCGGCTCCCGCCTGGCGGGGGCTTTTTTTGCGGCTCGCCAGCAGAATCTGTGGTGCTATTCAGGTTCCGGCAATTTGCCAAGCTCATTTATATAAGACAACTTGCAGGCATTTCAGGGTCTGAAATCGCAGGCTTTTCCCACCGTAGACCGACAGCCGGTCGCCTATTTTAATGGGCAAAACCCGAAATTAACAAAAACCAATGGTGTTTCCCCCCTACTGAAGGTGAAATCACCAGCACAGATTCCCTTATTTCTCCCGTATTTAAATACTTAACGGTAATTAATGTCAAATAAGGGAAAACCCCCAAAAAGCCCCCAGATCTTCCCCATTCAAAAAATGGGTTCGCCTGAGGAAAAACCTTTGTATTTTCAGGGTACTGACCTCCACACAATGAACAGAGATCGCCACCAGCCTCTCCGATGATATTTTGCCAATAAATCTTCCCTCATCAAAGCTCGCCAATTCTCATTAAAAAAGCTGGCACAGCCGATGCTATGTAGCCGACGGAACTCCGTCACCGTTTCGGAGTGACATCCTGGAGGGTGTATCGAAGGTTTCCGGCGACGGGATCTGTCTTCCCGGCGCTGGAGAACAACAACATGCCAGAGGGGATGCCTCTGGCCCAATGCACATGGAGAAAGGAAGAACGCAAATGAAAAACCCCAAAAGACTGTTGCAAAAACTCACCACCACGCTCTGCCTGCTAGCCTTCGCCGGTACGGCGCCGGCCGCCACCATCACGGCCTGGGACACCACTGACGTCGATCTCAACCCGGGGCCCTACACTCTGTATGAGTCGTACGTCAACCTTATCTACACTGACGCCAGCTTCACCACCACCATCGGCGGCATCAGCTGGAAGGAGAGTGACTCCCAGGCCCCCGGTATCAGCATCGTCAACGGCGACGACCAGGACGGTACCAACTGCGTGATGACTTCCGGCTACAATCCCTATGACTTCAGCATCAAGCAGTGCTCCGACCCCTTCCAGTCGAGCAAACGCTTCAAATCCCTCATGAACAACCTCGCACAGCCCACCGTTATTAAGTTCAAGGTGGCCAATGACGGTTCGGTGAAAACCTACAGCATGATGCAGAAACTCTCCAACTGGACGGGCGTGGACCTGACCGACTTCGCCATCGAGCTGGGCTTTGTCGATGCCAACGGCAACTGGATTCCCTCCACTGCCGGCGACGGACTCGCCATCACCACCAGCAAAGGCACACCGGTCGTCATCGGGGAAGCCCGCGACAAGGACATGGTCGCCCTCTTCGCCCATGGCCTCTTCGGTGCCCCTGACAAACATCACCCCGAGCCCGGCTATTTTGATCCCAACGAGCGTGGTGACTTTGCCCTGCAGGCCGCTGAGGACCGCTTTGAGTCCAACGGTATCTCGGATAACCACTACAATCTGTTCGGTCTGTGGAACAGCGCCCCCATCACCATTTACGGCATGTACTGGGATAGCGATCAGCTGTACTACACCGACAATATCCTCATGGCCAACTGCCAGGGAACCTTTGACGAAGCCGCCGGCGTCTGCAACGGCACCTGGGTAACCTACCGCTCCCAGGAAGGTACCTACATTGACCCGGCTGACGGTCTGGAGAAAGCCTACATTTCCGATGGCGTCGCCAAACCGGTTTCTGAAGAGCTGCTGGCTCAGTGGGAGGCCGATCCCTGGGTGGCCCCCGGCCCCATCGATGACTTCGCCAACCTTAGCCTCAACTGGTACATCACCCTGGGCAATTCGGCCAACTGGCCCACCCCGGACTCCTTTGCCATTCGCCTGATCCCCAGAACGGAATAAGACAGGATCTGTTGCGTTGTGATGTCATGGCCCCTGTCGAACCGGCAGGGGCTTTTTCTCTGAAATGGGCATTGTTCACCTTGGCAAGCGGGACGGTTCATGCTAGAAAAAGCCTTAATGCTATTCACCCCTGTCCGTGGAGCCCGCCATGCACTATTTCGCCCTGACCATCATCGGCCGCGACCGGCCCGGCATCGTCGCCGACGTCACCGAAGTTCTCTACCGCCTCGGCTGCAATATCGCCGATTCGAGCTGCACCCTGCTCGGCGGGCAGTTTGCCATGATTCTCATCGTCTCCAGCCCCGACATCGACGGAAAGCAGCCTTTCCTCGATGCCTTCACCGGCATTGAAGAGAGCGGCCTCTCCGTCTTTGTGCGTGTACTCAAACCGGGCGGTGAACTGCGCCCGGACCTGCGCGGTGAAATCTGCATGATTTCGGTATATGGTTCAGACAGACCCGGTATCGTCTACCGCGTCACCCAGGAACTGGCCCGCCGCCAGATCAACATTACCGACCTCAATACCAAGCTGGTGGGCAGCGAGGAGCGTCCGGTCTATGTCATGATGCTCGAAGCGATGCTCCCCGAAGGGCAGGACGAGGACAGTCTGAAAGCGATCATGGCCGGCCTCAAGGACGAACTGCAGGTGGACATCAACGTCCGCTCCATCACCCCCGTCGAGCTCTAGATTATGGCCGTACAGGAAATCCGCCTTTACCCCGACCCGATTCTTAAAACCGCCTGCGCCCCGATCGAGGCTTTCGACGCTTCGGTGGACACGCTCATCCAGGATCTGATCGATACCATGGTTGCCGCCGGGCACTCCGTAGGCGTGGCGGCGCCGCAAATCGGCGTCACCCGCCGCGCCGTCGTCGTCGATGTCTCCAAGTCGAAACTGGGCCGTGAGAACAATCACGGTCTGCTGGTCATGGTCAATCCGGTGATTCTGGAAAAGGCGGGATGCGGCACCATGCGCGAGGGGTGCATGAGCGTGCCGGACTATACTGGCAATGTCAGCCGAGCCGAGCAGGTGGTGGTACAGTTTCTTGATCGCCAGGGGCGTGAAACGGTGATCCAGGCCAGCGGGTTCGAAGCGGTGGCGATCCAGCACGAGCTGGACCATCTTGACGGGTTCCTCTTTCTCGACCGCGTCTCCAGCCTCAAGACAGACGTCTTCCGCCGCAAGAAATAAGCCTGGGGGTTCCGGCTATTCCTTGACGGCCACCCCACCGCCGGCCAGAAGGTCGCCGACCGTTTCATGGAGTTCGGCGGCCACAATCGGCTTCATGAGCAAGCGGTCGATGCCGGCCGCGGCACTCTCCTCCGGGGATATCGTTCCCACAAATCCACTCAGCAGCACAATGGGCAGCTCGGGACGGATCCGTTTCAGCTGACGGGCCACCTCCAGACCGTCTCGATCCGGCATGGAGAGATCGGTGATGACCAGGTCGAAATCCTGCGGGCGTCGGCCAAAGGCCTCCAGGGCCGCGTCGGCCCCGACAAAGGCTGACACCTGGTACCCCTGCGCCGTCAGCATCTCCTCCACCAGCAAAAGCACGACCTCCTCGTCGTCCAGCAGCAGAATGTGCCCCTGCCCGGCCGCCGCACTGGCGCCGGCAAGCGTTCCTGACTCCTCAGGGCCCACGGCGACCGGCAACAAAATGGTGAAGGTGGTCCCCTTGCCTGGGGCACTCTGCACGGCGATATGGCCGCCGTGACTTTTAATGATCCCGTGGACCACCGACAGACCCAGCCCTGTCCCCTGTCCCACATCCTTGGTGGTGAAGAACGGTTCGAAAACCCGCTTGCAGGTCTCCTCACTCATCCCCTGCCCGTTGTCGCGGAACTTCAGGCGCAGGTAGTCACCCGGCTTGAGTTCGGGATAGATTCTGGCCTGGGCGGCATCGACATGGGCCTTTTCGAGAATGACCTCGATGTCGCCGTCGCCGCTGGGCATGGCCTGCAGGGCGTTGGTCCCCAGGTTCATCAGCACCTGGTGGATCTGGGTCGGGTCGGCCATGACCAGGGGCAGATCGCCGCCCAGCCGTTGACGAAGACCGATCTTTTTGGGCAGGGAGGCCTGCAGAAATTCCATCGCCTCGACCACCACCTGCTGCAGGTCGACAGGACGGCGGCGGCCCTCGGTGCGCCGACTGAAGGTCAACACCTGCTGCACCAGATTGCGAGCGCGGCGGGCAGCGTTGATGACATGGTCAAGACACTGGCTCGCCCGGCTGTCACCCGACACCTCCCCTTTGCACAGTTCGCTGAAGCCCAGAATGGGCGTCAGAATGTTGTTGAAGTCATGGGCGATGCCGCCAGCCAGCGTCCCGACAGTCTCCATTTTCTGGGCTTGAATAAGCTGGGCCTGCAAACGGGCGCGCTCTTCTTCCCCCCGCTTGATCTCGGTCATATCCCGGGCGGCGCAGACCACGCCCTCTACGCTGCGGCCCTCATCCCGCATGACCGAGGCGGAGAAGAGCACCGGAATCCGCTCGCCGCTCTTGCTCAGAAAGTGCAGTTCGATATTGGAGACAAAGCCGGCATGGAAAAGATTCCGGCGGATCATGTCATTAAAACCGGTACCAACGATGTCAACAAAAGAACGGCCGATCAGTTCTTCTTCACGATAGCCGAGCAGATGCAGGGTCGAGCGGTTGACCACCTGGATACTCAGGTCGGAGGAGAAGACCAACAGCATATCCATCATGGAATGGAGGATGTTTTCGACGTAGCGCCGCGACACCAGCGTGTGGTGCAGGTCGCGCGCCATCAGATTGATGGCGGTGCCGACCTCGCCGATTTCGTCTTTTTTGTCGACGGGGACGGCCGTTTCCAGATGGCCACGACCGATATCGCTGACCGCCGTTTTCAGTCTCTGCAGACGCCGGGACAGGGAATGGGAGATGGCATAGCCCAGCCCCAGCGCCAGGGCCACTCCGGCCGCCATGACCAGCGACACCAGAAAAATGGTGCGTTGCGCCTGCTCGACGGCACCGGCTTTGAGCTGACTTTCCAGGCCGACTTCATAGTCCGCCATCTGGATGCCCAAGGCGCGGATGCTGGCCGCCGCCCCTTGCAGATCACGCAGCAGCGCGTCGTTTTTGTGGTAATCGAACTGCCCCCCGACCACCCCGGCGTCCCGGATTTCCACCAAATGCCGCCCGGCCAGAAACATGTCCCGCTCACCCGCCGCGATCCGGTCGAGGAGGGCCTGTCCATAGGGCTCCTTGACCCGATCTCGTAAAATATTGATGTTCCGGGTCAATTCCAGATTGAAATCGAAAAAATCGGCCCGGTCCTCCTCACAGCCGAGAGAAAGGAAGAACAGTAGACTGCTCTCCGCCTTTTTGGCCAGACTGGCTATAGCCGTTGCCGCCGTGATGGCTTCCTGTTTGTTGAGGAAATTGGTTTCGAGGTGGGCGATACGCAGGGCGCTGGCCGCCAGATGATCGACGCCATCGCTCAGGTTGCGCAAGGCGGTGTTGTGGCGGGCCAGCACAAATTCGCTGGCGTCATCCAGCTCTTCGTCATGGGCCAGGATGACGGTCAGCGCCCAGTGTTTGACCGCTTCCCGGGTGCGCTGGAGGGTTTCCAGAAAACGGCGGGCTTCGGGATTCTCCACCTGGGCGTCCAGAGTGGACAGCTCCCTCCCCATCGCCTCATACAAGGAGAGAACGGCGGCGCGGTCCTCGAAGTCATGGAGCGACAGGTAGAGGAGCAGATGGCTTTCGAGGCGCTTGGCATGGCTGGCCACCTCGGTAGCGGCGGCCACGTTGGAGCGAAAATGGCTCTCCCCTCCCTCAAAATAACCAACGATCTGCCGGTTGGCGCTCAGGGCAAAGAAGCCTGAAGTCGCCGCCAGGGCAGCCACCGCCAGAAAACCGAGAAAAAGCTTGCTTCGGATGCTGAGGCCCATTGCCCCCCCTGCCATGAGACCAAGACCGTCACCCCGCCGACAATTCAAGGGGCGACAGTGACGAAAAGCAAATTAAAACTAGCAAATACCACACCAGCTGAAGGTCTGGATAGTAACTTTACCGTTCGGAGCGAGTTTTTAAGACAAAGCGGGTCTTCTGAAGTCACCCCGCCCAGGCTCCACGGATGGCAATATCGCGAGAATCGGTGGGGTATCCAGTGATTTGACCAGACAGACAGGAGAATCTCAGAGGGCGCCGCCGGGCGGCAGACGCAGGAGCAGCACCTCGACGACCTCCCCTGCTGGCGGTGCCGCCCCGGCCGGCACCGCCAGCAGGGCATGCGCTCCCTGCAGGCTGCGGTTCTGCCCGGACCCCTGCCGGAGGCTGGGGTCGAAACAATATCCTCCCTCCGCCCAGCGCAGACGCCCCCACAGGAAGGTCTCGCGCTTACCGCCAGCGGGAATATCCCCGCCCAGCCGCGCCGGCAGCCGGGGCGGCAGAGGGTCAGCGGCACCGGCGAGCAGCCGTACGGCCGGGGCGACAAAAATCTCGAGGGTAGCGGCCGAAGCGGCGGGATTGCCGGGCAGACCGAAGACCGGCACAGTCGCCACTGTGCCAAAAAGCACCGGCTTGCCCGGTTTGATCGCCACTTTCCAGAATCCGAGGTCGAAACCCAGCCCCCGCAGCACCTCCTGCACCAGGTCGCGGTCCCCCATGGAGACGCCGCCGGAGGTGACCAGCAGGTCGGCTTTCAGCCCTTCCTGCAGGAGAGCACGCAAGGCCTCCGGCTCGTCGCCGCCGATGCCGAGCGGGACCACCTCGCAGCCGAGTTCCCGCAGACGGGCGGTCAGCAGATAGCTGTTGGAATTGACGATCTGTCCCGGCCGCATGGCGGCGCCCAGTTCCACCAGTTCGTCACCGGTGGAGAGAACCGCCACCCGCGGCCGCGGGTAAACGCGCACCTGCGCCACGCCGGCCGCCGCCAGCAAGCCGATCTCCCCCGGTCCCAAGCGGGTAGCCGCCGCAAGCAGGATTTCGCCCTTGCGGATTTCTTCGCCGCGATAGCGCACATGCACCCCTTTTTGGCCGGCCTTGCGCAGACGAACCTGGCCGTCACTCTCTTCCGTCTCCTCGATCGGCACCACGGTATCGCAGCCCGGCGGCAGCGGCGCCCCAGTCATAATTTTCACGCAGTGTCCGGCCGGCACCGTCTCCGTCCGTAACGCCCCCGCCGGGATAAAACCGGTGACGGTCAGCCGGTCCCCGGCCGGCTGACCGGCGAACCCGTAGGCGTAGCCATCCATGGCGGAATTATCCGCCGGCGGCAGGTCGAGGCGGGAACGGGTTTCTTCGGCCAGAACCAGCCCGGCGGCTTCAGCCAGCGGCAGCAGGCGCGGCGGCAGGGGGGTGACCGTTTTTCCGACAATCTGAAGGGCTTCCGTATAGCTCAGCATCTTTTCCCTCGTTTCAGGTATTTTCCACGCGCGTCTCCCGCGCCTTGAAGATGGCATAGACGGTCTCCCCCACCTGCAGGGGGCCGATACCGAGAAATCCCCGATAGCTGATCTCCGCGACCAGCTTCTCGGCGCCGCTCACGGTGACACGCACCGTATCGCCCACAGTGATGATTTCGGTCACTTTCCCCGGCAGAATATTGCGGGGGCTGCCCTCAGGCACCGCCCGATAGAGAGCGACCTCCCAGGGAAAGATGGTCAGACAGGCCGGGCCGGGGCGAACCTGCTCGAAGGGAGCCAGAAAACTGACGCCGCCGTCACTGTGAAAAGCGGTCTGCCCGCCGCGCTCCACCACCCGGCCGGGGATAAAATTAACCCCGGCGAACTGGGCGACAAAAGGGGTGGTGGGCGAATGGAGCAGCTGATGGTAGCTCCCCTGCTGGCTGATGCGCCCCTGCTCGAGCACAGCGAGACGCTTGCGAAAATAGGAGGCGTCGGCCGGATCGTGGCTGACCAGCACCGTCGGGATGGGCAGCTGGGTCAGAATCTCCCCCAGCCAACGTCTCATCTCCCAACGACTCCCCTGATCCAGCGCCGCCGTCGGCTCATCAAGCAGCAGCGCTCGGGGCGCGACCATGAGGGTGCGGGCCAGGGCCACCTTCTGCCGCTGACCGCCCGACAGGGCCCCGACCGGCTCCGCCGCCAGTTCCCGCAGCCCCAGACGTTCGAGCATGGCGGCCACGCGGCTGTCCTGCTCCCGGCGCGGTAGACGGCGGGCGCGCAAGCCGAAAGCCAGGTTCTGGGCCACGTTCAGATGCGGGAAGAGGGCGAGATCCTGAAAGACCATGCCCAGCCCGCGATCCTGAGGGGGCAGATTGAGGCGGCGTCCGGCATCGTAAAGGAGGAGATCGTCGAGGCGTACCTGCCCGGCGGCCGGCGTCGTCAGGCCAGCCAGCAGCCGAAGCAGGGTGCTCTTGCCGCTGCCGTTGGGGCCGATCAGCACTGTCACGCCGCTGGGAACCTCAAGGGCGGCCTGCAGGGTGAAGTCCCGCAAGGGGCAAGTCAGATCGAAACGCAGCATCGCCATCTCAGCCCTCCTGCGCCAAGGGCCGGGACAGCAGACGGAAGCCCAGCAACAGGAGGCAGGACAGGACCAGCAGCAGGGCGGAGAGGGCAAAAGCCTTCTCCGGGTTCCCCTCGTAGGTGCTGTAGATAGCCAGGGACAGGGTCTGCGTCCGTCCCGGCAGATTGCCGGCAAAGAGGATGACGGCCCCGAACATGCCGATCCCCTGGGCCAGGGCCATAATCGCTTCGGCCAGCAGACCACGGCGACAGAGAGGCAGGCTGACGGCAAAGAAGGTGCGGAAGGGACCGGCCCCCAACAGGGTGGCGACCTCTTCGAGGCGCCGGTCGACCCCGTCGAAGAGTACGACGGCCCGCTTGACGAAATAGGGGGTGAGCAAAAAGACCTGGGCCAGCACCACCGCCGCCAGCGTGAAGGGGAGTTGAATGCCCAACTCCGCCAGCCAGACGCCGACCAGTCCCCGGCGGCCGAAAGCCAGCAGCAGGGCGAGACCGGCTACCACGGGCGGCATGACCATGGGCAGCTCCAGCAGGCTGTCGAGCAGAAAACGCCCCCGGCCGAAATACCGGGAGATGGCGTAGGCCACCGGCAGCCCCAGCAGAAAGATCAGGAGCGTCGAGGCAGCCGAAGAAAGCAGCGTCACCCGCAGGGCGGCGACCACGTCGGCGGCGGTCATCAGCGCCAGCAGGCGGGCCGGCGTGACGTGCAGCAGCAGAGCAGCGACGGGAAGAAGGAGCAGCAGCACCAGCAGCGCCGTCGCCACAAAAAGTACCGCGTTGAACAGCCAGGCGGTGCGACGCCCTCGTCCAGGGTGTTCAGGGGGAAAATCCAGCGGCTGCCAGGGTCCCGCCTGCTTGGGTTCGGATGCCTTCATCCCCTACCTCGCCGGTAAAAAGCCGTGGGCGGCCAGAATCCGCTGCCCCTGGGGGGAGAGCAGATAATCGATGAAACGCCGGGCCGACACCTTCCGGGAGGAATCAGTCACCAGGGCGACGGGATAGCGCACCGGGGGGACATGAACTTCAGGAAGGGGGATGACCCGCACCCGCTCCCGCAGATAGGGGGTCAGGTCCGAGACATAGACCACCCCCGCATCGGCCTCACCCAGCGCCACCTTGGTGGCCACCCCTTTGACGCTCGCCTCTTCGCTGACCAGATTACCGCGCACTCCCTCCACGAAGGCCGGCCCATAGGCCGGGTCAGACCCCAGGCGGTCCAACAGCCGCTGGGTGTAACGGCCGACGGGTACCGAAGGGGCACCAAGGATGAGCAGATTGCCGGGTCGGGCCAGCGAGTTGAGGTCCGGTATCGGTTGAACGGCCTGCCGGGAGACGATGAGCGCCAGACTATTGCCGGCAAAGAAAGCGGGCGTTTCGATCAGCCCCTGCTTCAGCAGGCGTGTCATGACCTGGTCGTCCGCGGCGGCGAAGACATCGACGGCCGCCCCCTGGCTGATCTGGGCGGCCAAAGCCTGGCTGCCGGCGAAATGAAAGACCAGCCGGGTGCCAGGATGCGCCTGCGCATACTGCCGGCCAAGGTCCGTAAAGGCCTCGGTCAAGGACGAGGCGGCAAAGACCATCAGTTCGTCGGCCCCCGCCGGCCGCCCCGGCAGAATCAAGACGAGGCCAAGCAGCACCCGCAGCAGAAGACGACCCATCAGAAGACCTCCCGGTAGCGGGCATCGACAAACTCGCGCACCCCTTGCTTGAGGTCGTCGAACTGCTGCAGCAGCTCCAGGGCTGCGGGCGTCAAGGACGTTTTCCCCTTCTGCGCCCCGCCCTTCTGCCGCACCAGCAACGGCCAGGTCAGCAAGTCCTCCATGCATTGCAGCTGGGTCCAGGCTTTGCGGTAAGAGACGCCCATCGCCCGGGCCGCCGCACTGATGGAACCCGTTTCATGCACCAGGCGCAGCAGGCGTTCGCGGCCATCTCCCAAAAGCGGTTGGCCATCGACTTCCAGCCAGACTTTCGAACGGGCCTGCACCGTGGTCACTGCAAAAACCGCGCTTCGATGAAATCGCAGATCGCTTCGGCGTCATCGATATGAAAGACCGGTACATCCAGCTGCAGTCCGGCGTCGGAGGCCACGGCGATCAGGGTGGGATCGTGCTCTTCATCCCGACAGAGCAGACGTTCGCTGCGGGCGGTGCGGTGCACCTCGATCTTGGGCATGGCGCTCTTCTTGAAGCCCTCGGTCAGCACGATGTCCACATCGGCGAACAGCCGCTGAATCGTCTCCTCCAGCGGCGGCTCCTGGGCATCGCGGTTCATCTTGATCATGGCGATCTTGGCCGGCGAGGTGATCACGGTGGTAGCGGCGCCGGCCTGGGTCAGGCGCCAGGAATCCTTGCCCTCGTGGTCCATCTCGAAGCGGTGGGCATCGTGTTTGAGCGCCCCCACCCGGTAGCCGCGCCCCTTCAGGCCGGCGATGAGTTTTTCCAGCAGGGTTGTCTTGCCGGTTCCGCTTTTGGCCACAACCGAAACAACGGGTACGTTCATGAGAGTTCCTCCTTGATGGTCGCCATGTCGGCGGGGGTATTGACGTTGCGTAGGGCCTGCTGCCAGCCGGGCGGCAGTTCGTCCGCTTCCACGTAGCGGACGCGCACCTGATCGTAAAAATCGTAAATGCGGTAACGGCCCTGCCGCAGCAGTTCTTCCATGGGCGCCAGGCAGCCTTTGCCGTAGCAGGCGAAGAGGGGTTCCAGCCCCGCCGGCGTGCGCGGCACCACCACGTCGAAGTCGCGGCGCCAGGACAGCAGGGTGCGGATAAGGGCCGGATCAGGTGAGGGCATGTCACAGGCCGCCACGAAAATGTGGGGTGTGGTGGCCCGCAGCAGCCCCGTATAAAGACCGCCGAGGGAGCTGCCGGGATAGATGTCGCGGTGGCAGGTCACGCCCTCGTCGGCCAAATCAGGGCGATCGCCGGCGATCAGAACTTGGGCGAAAAGGCCCCGCAGCACCGTCAGGGCGCGCCGGTAAAGCGGTACCCCGCCAACAGGCAGAGTCGCCTTGTCACGCCCCATGCGCTGGCTTTGCCCACCAGCCAGCAAGACACCGGTTACATCCTCGAATTCAGTCAAGACAACCCCCGATATGCGTTTTTTGCACAACGGCAAAATCATACCTTTTCCGCCCAACCTGTCAAGCGCCAATTCGGCCCGAGCAGAGCCTGAAAATCCATTAAATACAAATACACATATAAATAAAAATGCCTATATTTCGATACGTTAGCAACACTTGACTACGTCATTTAACCTGTATAATTCAGCCAAAAGGCCAGCCGCGAGGAAGCTTACCTCACACTCCCTGCCGACCTTTCCCCAACGTCACTTTCCCAGAGAAGTCGCGGTAGGGACGGCACCACGATCCCGCCCATTCCGGGATAAAAACGCCAAGACATTAAAACACTGCAACATGCTGATTTTGCGGATATTTAAATATTTTAACCTCCCACACCCCTATCCGCTGACCATGACTTAGGCATAAATTGTGCTCTCAGAGAAAAACAGAACGAACATTCTTTCTGGAGTTATTTAGGTGGCTACAACCCTTCCCAAACCACAAGTCAAGCATGACCATATCGTTAAGGTAGCCCGCAGTCTTTTTGTCAAGAATGGCGTTCACCATGTTTCCATACCCATGATCGTCAAGGCCTCGGGCACCAGCACGGGAGCGATCTATCACCACTTCGGCAGTAAGGAAAACCTGGTCAGTTTTATACGCAAGAAGACCCTGGACGACTTTTACCAGGAATTCGACCACCGACTGGCAGGCAAGGAGACCGCCCAGGAAAAACTCGCGGTCTTTGCCCAGCTGATTTTCGAAATCACCGAGAACGACCCCGACATGATGGGCTACATGCTCTTCATCAACCAGGGCGATCTCAAATCGGTCGAACCGCCCCTCTGCTTCACCGATCCCTTCCGGCGGGTGCAGGCCATCGTGCGAAAAGGGATTGAAGATGGCGAGATCAAACCGGGCGAGGTTTACATTCTGGGCGCGGCCTACACTGGCGTCATTCTGCGCGCCGCCGAATTGCGCCTGATCTGCGTACTGGAACAACCGCTGACCCAAATCGGCGACCTGATTATCGAGAACGCCTGGGCGGCGATCCGAAACTTTCCAAAAGACGGGGAAGTCACCCCAGCAAAGGGAGTATTCCCCAAACAAAACGACCTGGACAACAGACGTCTATCAACGTAGCAGACCGGTCAAAGAAAGGAGGACAGCCAGACCGACATCGAACGTAAGTGATTCAAGTAACAAATCACTACACATTTTTTATCGGAGGCAAAATGATTAGGTACAGCTTAAGGAAGACTCAAACCAAAGCCTGTGTGATCATCTCGCTGCTGCTGACCCTGGCGCTGAGCCTGGGTGGCTGCAGCTCCGACAGCTACGACACCCCCAAGACGGCTGACAATGCGCCTGTCGCTGGGGCTGCTACCAGCGTACTCATCGAACCGGTCACCCTGAAAGGCTGGATGGATCAAGGTCTGGTCAACAGTGACAGCACCTTTGACACCAACGTCGTTATCTTTGATTTCGGCGGGTACAAAATGGATAACACTGATCCCGACCGCATCAAAGGTGCCTGCCGTGTCGCCAAAGCGGAACTGGACGCTTTACGCTTCGAAGGCGTGAGCAATGCCTTCCCTCTTGCTCCGCCCGGGGCACAAATGGATGCATTGATGCAAAAACTTGGCATCAATGAAAATAGCACCATTGTTTTCACGACCTCTTCGCCAGCATTTTATGCCACTCGCGCTTACTGGGTTTTCCGCTACTGGGGCTTCCCCAAGGAACGCCTCAAATTCCTTAATGGCGGCAACACCGCTTTTGCCACGGCCTACCCCGAATTGATGACAACCGAGGCCCCCACTCCCGTAGCCTCGACTTACAGTGTTAAGGATTTGCCAAGCTTCAATGCCGATCTTCGTGCCTCGGTAGGTGAATTGATTACCATTCTGTCCGATCTACCCACTTCCACCACCAATCTGGTGCTGGACGCCCGTGGCAAAGCTCCGGCCGACGGGGCATCTGGTTACTTCGGCACGGCACCCACCGGAGGGCAGCTTACTTCCGGTGCAGTTGTGCTTTTTGATGGTCATCCTGAAGGCGGCCAATACCTGAACCAGGCGGACCTCTTTGCGAGTGGCAAATTTAAAGGGGTTGAGGATATCAAGGCGCTCTTTGCCACCAAAGGCTGGACTGCCGACAAGAAGACCACCGCTTACTGCACCACCGGCTATTCGGCTACCCCTCTTTTCTTCGCAGTTGACGCGCTGCTCGGCGCCGATGCCCAACTCTATGACGGATCTTGGAGCCAACTTGGCAAATACTCTGATCTTCAAAGTGTGGGCGGGGAACTACCCTACGGCTCCCCTTGGGCAGCGGACAAATATCTCGACATTAGCGAAGGGGCCTACAGTTACAACAACGACATTCCCGCCCCTCTTACAATTGAAACCCTGCAGCTCGATGCGACGGCTGAAGCCAATGCGCCCTTTACCGCTGACGTCAACACCGACGATAGCGACGTCAACCCTTTGGCCAACCAGGTAGAAGAGGCTGACGCCCTCTATGCTGCCGGACCCGCCACAGTGACCTTCACCACACCGGTTCTGACCGCGACGAACGAGGTCCTCATCAGCGCCGATACACTGGCCGGATGGATGGACGCCGGTCTTGTCAACAAGGCGGCTGGTTCAGAGCGTGTTGTCCTTCTGGATGTCACCAGCGCTGCCAACTATGCAAAGGCCCACATCCCTGGCGCACAGCTTTGGGACACCGCTCAGCACGTCATGACGCGTACGGAAGGCCCAGCACCAGCAGTCAACATGGTCCTTGATGGCGCCAGCATGGACGCCATGATTCAGGCCACCGGCATTGACGAGAACACGACCATTGTCATCACCTCGTCCCAAACCGCCACCTACTTCCCCAGCCGGGCGTATTTTCTCTTCCGTTACTGGGGTTTCCCTAAAGAGCGCATTAAGGTCCTCAACGGCTTTAACGGCGCCTGGCCAGCGGCGGACTTGACCGATGTGACAATGGATCTGCCGGATTCCACGCTGAGTGTTGCCGCCTTGGCTAATCTCCAGGATGACACCCGAGTTTCCCTGGCCGAATTGATGGATGCCCTACGTGATGGCCGCGGTACCGCCGTTGACATGCGGGGTGACAAGAGCGCTACCATGTCGACCGCTGGCGTTTTCTCTGACGTTGCTGGCGACTATGTGGTCTTCGAGGGCACCCTCAATGGGGGCGAATCGTTCAATTATACCCAGTTCAACGTCGACTACGCTGGTGGCGATCTGCGTTTCCGGTCAAAAGAGGTCATCGATGCCATGCTCACCGAAGCGGGAATCACCACTTCTACGGATGGCAGCAACCCCATCTACTCCTACTGCCGCACCGGCTATATCGCCTCCGTTGGTTTCTTCGTCCTCGACGCCATTCTGGACGTCGATGTCATGACCTACGATGGCTCCTGGAGCCAGTGGGGCAAACTGTCCACGGTTGATACAGACAAAGGCGGGGAACTTCCGTCTGGCTCCCTTTGGGCCGTTGACAACGCCACGTATATGGATGTCATCAACTACAACGCGGATCACATCAAGGTCGTGGAGAAACTCAACCCTGACGAGGAAGCCCTCGACCTGCTGCCCAGCTCTGCCGACGCCAACCAGGTGGAGAATGCGGACGAGCTCTATCGTACACCTACATCTGGCGGCACAGGCGGCAGTGCACCCGACCAGTTCACACCGGTGGGCGGCGGCTGCTAAATTTCACAACTGAACTCATCCCCCACCCGGGGTGGGGGATGCCATCCTACAAAAGGAGAGCAACGGCATGATATTCAAAAAGACTGGCACTATCGCGGCGCTGGTTTCGGGCCTGACCCTCTTGGCCAGTTCGGCATTTGCCGGACCGGTCTGGACCTTTGGGCCGGAAGAGCAGGGCCTTCTGAAACTTGAATACAAAGGGCAGTTTCAGTTCAACCACCGTGACACCGGCGCCGGCGAAGCGGATGACGAGTCGGCTAACGAGTTCAACTTCCGCCGCAATCGCCTCGCTCTCATGGGGGCCTACGGCTCCAACTTCGGGCTCTATGTGCAGACCGAGTTCAACGAAGACAACAACATCAGCCCGCTGTATGTCACTGATGGCGGCAACTCCAACTTCCAGATTCTCGACGCCGTCATGCGCTTCAAGCTCACCGACCAGGTCAATGTCTGGGTTGGTAAATTCAAGTACAACCTGACTCGTGAAAACCTCGAAGCCTGCGAAGCCCCCCTGACTCTCGACCGTTCCCACTTTATCCGCGCCCCCTATGTCAGCACCCGCGACAAAGGGGTGGCCGTGTGGGGCAACCTGGCTGATGGCATGTTCCAGTACCGTTTGGACGCCATGAACGGCCGCAACGATTCCGATTCTTCTCCCAAGTCGAACCTGCGCTACAGCGCTCGCGGTCACGTGACCCTGTTCGACAAGGAGACAGGCTACGGCTACAAGGGCACCTACATGGGCGAGAAGAAGGTGCTCACTGTGGGAGCCGCCTATCAGTTTGAACCGGACGTCGAGTACGAGGTTGCCAGTACCAATACTGGTTCCGTCGATTACGCCGCCTGGACCGTGGACGGCTTCTTCGAGTATCCCGTCGAGGATGTCGGCACTTTCACCCTGTCTGCCGCCTATGTCGACTATGACCTCGACGACGCCTACCAGACCAACCCCGTCGATCCTAACCTGACCGGGCTTAACGGTGAAAAGAACGGCTCTTACTACAAAGCCGGCTACATGCTGCCCAACCTGCCCCTGCAGCTCTTTGCCCGCTATGAAGACTGGTCTTTTGCCACCCTGAACTACGTCATCGACCAGGAAGTCACCGCTTACGCCGGTGGTTTCAACTACTACCTGCGCGGCCAGGACCTGAAGTTGACGGTTGAGTATTCTATGGTTGACTTTGACACTGAGGGCACCATCAACGGGGTTAAAACCGAGGATATCAACACCCTCACCGCCCAGCTCCAATTAATCTTCTAACCACCAAGCGAGAAAAGGAGAAACATCATGAAAAAACTTTTGACCCTGACCGTCATCGCTCTGATGTCCGCCAGCGTGGCCTTCGCCAGCGAAGCCGAACTCAAAGGCAAAGTCACTGCCGTCAGCGGCAAGACTGTCACGATTGAAGTGGAAAAAGGCGATGCGGCTGACGTAAGCGTCGGCGACGCCGTCAAAGTGGAAGTGAAAAAAGGTGAAAAGAAAGCCGCCCCTAAAAAAGGCAAAGACATGCTGATGGGCTGCTAATTCCCACCCTGAGGGCAGGTTGGACTTCAAAGAGTCCGACCTGCCCCGTTTTTTCAATCAACCCCATAAATATGAAATGGAACGGATATGAACGCGACAGGAAGGACCCTTAGTATCTGGGGTCTCGCTTTCCTGGCGGCTGCCACCTTTGGCCTGGCCCCCTCCCCCAGCGAGGCAGCGGGCATCGGCAAGGACGGCACCATCGCCGCCAAAAAAGGCAAAGCGAACACCCTGCAGGAGCTGATCGACATGTACGATTCGAGCTCCTGCGTCGACTGCCACCAGGAGGCGCACGACGAGTGGGCCCAGTCGGCACACTCCCGCTCGGTGTACGGCACCGGCCGCACCGCCGCCACCTTCAAGACGGCCTTTACCAACGGCTTCATGTCCTGGGCCTATTCGGGCGTCACCGATCCCAAGGATGTCGAGGTCGAACACCTGATGGGCTGCGCCAAGTGCCACCTGCCCCAGCTGGCTGATGCCACCGACGCCGTGGCCAAGGAATTCGTCGGCACCATCTACGACTTCATGAACGCCTACGCCGAAGACGACATGAAGACCTTCGAGGCCAAGAAGGAAACCCTGCTCAAACTCAACATCAACTGCCTGGTCTGCCACAACCGCATGGCCATCACCCACAAATGGGCCGACGGCTATCCGCAGGCCGGGGTGGTCTACGGCAACGTGGACGGCGAGCACATGGATGCCGACTTTCCGGTCATGAAGGCCAGCCCCATCATGAAGGAGTCGATCCTCTGTGGCCAGTGTCACGGTCTCGGCCCCAACCTCGAACTGGACAACCCCACCCAGTGCGCCACGGCCTATGGTAGCTATCTCTGGTCCTACGTGGCCGGCGGCGGCGACCAGACCTGCCAGGAGTGTCACATGGAAGAGAGCGGGCTCGGCCACAACATGCAGAGCTACCGCGATAAAGGCATGGCCGATCGGGCCGTGGAGTTCGAAGTACATGCCATCCCCATGAACTGGCGTGACGGCCGTAATGTAGTGCCTCAGGTCATGCTCGACGTAGCCATGACCAACCGCACCGGCCACGCCATCCCTGATGGCTGACCGACCCCCAACCGACTGGTTCTGTCGGTAATCGCTACAGCAAAGGATGGTCAGGAAGTTTTCAATCAGGACAAGATCTACATGCCTATCCCGCAGAAATTCGCGCGGGGTGACGAAATGGGCCGCGGCCCCTACGAAAAGAGCGGCATCATTGCCGACACCGGGCTGCACCCGGGCAAGAAAGTCAAGGAACACTTTGAAATCCGCTTCCCCGCAGGGCAAACGGAAATGGAGCTGAAAGTACAGCTCTGGTATCTGCCTTACGGCAACAAGCAAAGCGATCCCTTCCTGTGGAAGGAAGAGGTCAAAACGGTGAAGGTCAGTGACATCTAATCGCTGGCTTTAGCCCTCCTGACAATGGTACCTCTTGCCATGTGCGGCTGGCCGGATTCTTCCCGCTGAGACATCCGGTCAGCCGCTTTTTTTCCGATAAAATTCGTCGCCTCTACCCCGCCCTTTTTACTGGTTGTCCAAAGCGACTTCGGTTAAGATACCGGGAGTCTTTCATCCTTTGAAATCACCATCATCCATCATCTCTGAACCTATGCCGTTGCGCTGTCGTCTGTCATACTGGATTCTCGCCACCCTCCTGCTATACTTCGCCGCCGGCTGCACCACCAGCCAGGAAGAGGAGTCCCGCTGCGAAAGTTGCCACCAGGGACTGGAACTCGCCTCACCCACCCACGGCGCCTGCACGACCTGTCACGGCGGCGACCCCGGCACCGACAACAAGGATGCCGCCCACCGGGGCATGTTCGGCAAAAAGAATCCGGCCGCACCGGAAGTCTGGGACAAGGGCTGCGGCGGCTGCCATGAGGGGCAACTGAAGCGGGTCCGCTCCAACCTGATGTATACAAACACCGGCATCATCAAAAACGCCCAGCTCACCTGGGAAGGGGTAGATGGTCAGTTGTACGCTACCCGCCAGGAGGAGGTTTTTGACGCCAAGGGCGAACCCCAGACTCTGCGCTCGGTGAGGGAACTCGACAATCTTTCTGGCGAACTCTATCGCAAGTTCTGTTCCCTCTGCCATGTCGGCCAAGAATCCAACCAGGTGTGGAGCGGCAGCCATGGCTCGGGCTGCGCCGCCTGTCATTTCCCCTACAACGACAACGCCACCTACCAGGGCGGCGACGAGACGGTGCATGGCAAGTGGCCCTATTCGGCCAGCCATGAAATGGCCTCCCTGCCCGACAATAAAGTCTGCGCCCGCTGCCATAACCGCAGTGGCCGCATCGCCCTCTCCTACCAGGGGCAGAATGACGGCAACAACAGCCTGGTCCCCACCCGCGACGCCATTCCCGGTCCTGAACTCATCGGTGGCGTGCGCAACGTCACCAGCATCGCTCCCGACATCCACCATGCCAAAGGCATGGACTGCATCGACTGCCACACCTCCCGCGATGTCATGGGGGATGGCTACGCCTACGAAAACATGTATCTGCAGACGGAGACGGCCTGCGAAGACTGTCATGGCAGCGCCCACGAGCATCCCCGGCTGGAAGCCATCAGCCGCGAGAACGACAGCGCCCTGGTGGAATCGCGCAACTACAAGCTGCCCATGACCTATGGCGCCAACATGGTACTGACAACCAAGGGCCGCAAGTACGCCAACGTCTTCGAGCAGGAGGGCAAGATCTGGCTGCAGGGCAAACGCAGCGGCAAACTGCACGAGTCGAAGGTCATCACCGATACGCCGGAGCACACCATCGTCGGCCACGAACGCCTCGAATGCTACAGCTGCCATTCGCGCACGGTGGTGCAGTGCTACGGCTGCCACACCGAGTACGACCTCACCCGCAACGCCCGCGATTTTGTGAAAGGATACGACACCCCCGGCGCCTTCACGGAGACGGAGGATTTCCGCATGCTCTACCCCTTCCCTCTGGCCCTGAACCAGCGCGGGAAGATCTCGCCGGTGACGCCAGGCTGCCAGACCTTTGTCACCGTCATCGAACGGGACGGCCGCAAGAGCAAGGACGAGTACGTGGCCCGCTTCGGTGATCGCCAACAGCTGCGTTTCGCCCCCTTTTACAGCCACAACACGGGCACCCGCGCCGTCGGCTGTGCCGAGTGTCACGGCAATCCGTCCTTCCTCGGCTTCGGCCAGCATGTCATCGAGGGTGCCACCATCGAAGGAACCCTGCTGTGCGAAAAATCGGACAGCAAGCCCCTGGACGGTTACCTGACGATGGAGGACGGCAAGGTAAAGGCTTTTTCCGCCATCACCCGCGAGAATTCCCGGCCCTTGAACGGGGCGGAAGTGAAGAAAGTGCTGGCCGTCAACCTGTGCCTGGTCTGCCACGACAATCCCAAGGACCCTATTTACCAGAAGGAACTCGACTATGGCGCGCTGGATCGCTGCCTTGAGCGCTCTGTGCCTGCTCGGCCTTAGCCCCGGCGGGGCGGCCGTGGCCGACCCCACGACAATACGCCTCAGCGGCGCCCACGCCGGTCTGCGCTGCGCCGACTGCCACGAACCGGGGGAGAGCGCCTCCGTGCGCGACGGGGCAAGGGAATGCGCCGACTGCCACGACGGCTATCAGGGCATCTTCGCCCAGGCCATGACCACCCGCAGTGCCGAAAAGGCCTTCGTGCACGGGGCGTTCGGCGGCCATGACACCGACTTTTTCCAGAAGAACTGCGCCGACTGCCACGTGAGTTCCTGCGCCGACTGCCACGGAGGGGACATCCACACCCTCGCCCGCCCGACCTCGGATACCTGCCACCGCTGCCACCAGGGCTACTTTGTCGGCGCCGACTTTTTCGGACGGGCCCCGCGCGAGAATCACAACCGCTACCAGCGGGGCGAGATCGTCGACGGCCAGGCCTATCTTAAAATGCGACCCGACGTGCACGAGGAGGCAGGGCTGAGCTGCGGCGACTGCCACAGCATGCAAAGCCTGGTGGACGGCCGTCTCAGCGCCAAGGGATGCACGGACTGCCATGAGCCCGACCCGGCCATCGTCGAGCACCGCATCGCCGCCCACCGGGAGCAGCTTGAGTGCACTGCCTGCCACGCCAGCTGGGCGCCCCAGGAATACGGCAGTTTTTTCCTGCGACTGGGGGACAACCCCAACCGCGAATACTTCAATCTCAAGCAGAACCCGGCCGCCGAATATGTGCAGAGCGCCTATCTGCGCCAGCAGAACGCACCCCCTTTGGGGCTGAACCGTCGCGGCAAGATCAGTCCCATCCGGCCCCAGTTCATCGCCTTTTACTCGGATCTGCGCCAAAAGGATGACCCGACCCGGGTGGAAAACGCCCTGGTCGCCGCCCAGTGGAAAGCCTTTTTTCCCCACACAATCCGGCGCGGCACGGCGACCTGCGAGGCCTGCCACGACAATCCTCGCCGCTTTCTGCTGGAGGATCCCCGCGATCGCATCTACGAACTGCAGCGCGACGGCCTGCCCCTGCCCTCCTTCTGGAGCCAGGAAGGGCAGACCCTGGTCAACGGTCAGTTCATGCCGAAAGAGCGCTACGAGCGGCTGAGCACGCCGACGTCCACCTACACCAAGGCTTATGTCGAAAAATGGAAAAATTTGGTCGAAAGCGTCGATACCTCCTCAAAGCCCTGACCTTTTCGGGTCTGGCCCTGCTGGTCGGCAAGTTTCTCTTTCCCAAGGCCGCTCCGCAGCAGGTATTACTGGAGGTCCCCCGGGCTGACATCCCCCCCGATGGCGCCCTGGTTTTTCGCCAGGCCCGGGTGGCCGTCATCCGTCAGGGCGAAGAGGTGTTCGCCCTGGACATGACCTGCACCCATCTGGGCTGTACGGTGTCGGTCACCCCCACGAACCTGGTCTGTCCCTGTCACGGCAGTCTCTTTGCCCGCGATGGCGCCGTGCTCTCCGGCCCGGCCGACCAGCCCCTGCGGCGGCTGGCTCTGGAGGAGCACGGCGACCTGTTGACGATCTACAGCAGAAAGGCCTGATTGCGCGTGTATAGAGACTTCATTGCCCACCTCTTTCCCCGTGTGGTGTTGCGACGCAACCTGCGGCTCACCTATACCTTCTGCCTGGGGGGACTGGCTTTTACCGCCTTTTTGCTCCTCATCGCCACCGGTCTGCTGCTCATCTTCTACTATCAGCCGACTCCGGAGAAGGCCTTCGAGTCGATTCTGGCCCTGGAGCGCAGCGTCTTTCTGGGCGGCTATATCCGCAGCCTGCACCGCATCTGCTCCCACGCCCTGCTGATTTTTATCTTCCTCCATACCTTGCGCGTGATTCTCACCGGAGCCTACCGCCAACCGCGGGAGCTGAACTGGATTATCGGTTTCGCTCTGCTCTGTCTGGCCGTCTTCGCCGCCTATACCGGCTACCTGCTGCCCATGGATCAGCTCGCCCTGTGGGCCACGCAGACGGGGATGGAGCTGCTGGCCACGGTGCCCGGCGGCCCGGCGCTGAAACGGATTCTGGTGCCCGATGAGGTCGGCGGCGAGCTGTCGCTGCTGCGCTTTTACGCCCTGCATATCGTCTTTGTGCCGGCCTGCATGCTCGCACTCTGCCTGCTGCACTTTTACCGCATCCGGCGGGACAAGGGAGTATTGCCCTACCTATGAAAAAATACGTCTTCAGCGCCGAGGGTTTCTTCCCTCTCATCAAACGCGCGGCCTGGGTCACCTGTCTCGTTCTCATGGGGCTGGCCCTGCTCCTCCCCGCTCCCCTGCAGGGGCCGGCCGACATCGCCACCGTGCCCAATCCCGTCAAATCCGCCTGGTTCCTGCTGTGGACCCAGGAGCTGGTGAGCTATTCCAAGTATCTGGTCTATCTCATCATCGCCGGTGCCCTGGCCTTTCTGCTGCTGCCTTTCCTGCCGGGATCGCCGCCGGCCTCCCGCGCGCGCTGGTTTGGCCGGGATCAGTTTCTGGCCACCACCCTCTGCCTGGTCGCCTTTTTCGGCATTTTGACCCTGACGCTGATTGCCATGTTTTTTCGAGGTGAAAATTGGGCTTTCGTGCTGCCGTTCTGATTCTTTGTCTGCTGGCTCTGCCCATCGGCGCCTCCAACGCAGCCGGTCAACCCCTGTGCCTGCGCTGTCATGAGACTCACTACGACAGCCAGGGCACCTGTACCGACTGCCATCGCGGGCACCCCGGCACCATGCGCAGAGAGATCGCCCACGACCGCTTCGTGCCCGGCCGCCATGCCACCTTCAGCCTGACCGACTCTGCCGTGGTGAAGCGCGGCGCTACCCTGGCCGACCAGGCCGGTTGCCGGCGCTGCCACACCTTGGGTGGCAAGGGCACCACCCTGGCCAGCAATCTCGACCGCACCGCCGCCGTCACACCGCCGCTGGAGCTGGAAGAGAGCATCCGCCAGCCCGTGGCCCTGATGCCGAACTTCCGTTTCGGGCCGGAGGATCTTGCCGCCCTGGTGACGCTGCTGCTCAAAGAGGGGACAGCGGTCCCGCCATCGGTCGCCGAGACGCCGCTGGTCATTCACTTTGAGAAAGCAGGCGCCGCCTCGGAAAACATCTTCGCCAAACGCTGTGGCGGTTGTCACCGCGCCCTCACCGTAAAAGAGGGTGGACTCGGCGAGGGGGAAACGGCCCCCAACCTCTCGGGCCTGCTCACCCCCTATTATCCGCGCAGCCTGGAAAAACCCGGCAAGGAGGCCCCTTGGTCTGAACAAGACCTGGAAAAATGGCTCAAAAATCCCCGCAAACTTCGCCCCCTCACCCGCATGCTGCCCATCGTCTTCAAAGACGGCGAGTTTTCCCAACTCGTGCAGACCCTGGACATCCCCCCCCTATCACCGCTGGAAGCGGTCTCGCCCTGAGTCTC
This sequence comes from Desulfuromonas sp. KJ2020, assembly GCF_024197615.1. NCBI lineage: Bacteria > Pseudomonadati > Thermodesulfobacteriota > Desulfuromonadia > Desulfuromonadales > Desulfuromonadaceae > Desulfuromonas > Desulfuromonas sp. KJ2020. Next base: position 1,507,282 of record NZ_JAKUKE010000001.1, on the reverse strand, counting down.
ATTAAAAGCTTGACCTGGGATAGCCCTTTCTATATATTCACTTTTCAATATATTAACCGAGGGCTATAAATACGTTTAACCACTGGTAGGCCAGCCCGCCAAACGCCGCTGACTTTTATGACGACAGAGCCTAGAACAAAAACATCCACACCCGAGACGACCCGGAGTCTGATTCTCGATACGGCCTTGGGGCTCTTTTCCCGTAACGGCTATTTCAATACCTCCGTACAGGATATCCGCAAAGAAGCGGATATCAGTATCGGCTCCATCTATCACCATTTTGCCAGCAAAGAAGCCATCGCCAAGGCGATCCACCACGATCTGCTGACACAAATGGAAGAGGCCATGCGCAACATTCTGGCTGCGCACACCAGCGCCTATGAGCGCTGCCGGGCCGCAGTCGCTCTGCTGTTCTCCATGGCGGATAGCCAGCCGGCGGCCATGGAATTCATCCTGAACGCCCGCCACCGCGACTTCATGTCGGACGGCGTCCCCATCTGTTCGTCCAGCCCTTTCGCCCTGATGAAACAGATGGTTCAGGAAGGGATGGATAATGGGGAAATCGCGATCATGGATCCCATCGTGGCGGTCACCAGCCTGTTTGGAGGCCCCATGCGCATGGTCTATCTCTACTTGGACGGCCTTATCCAAGACAAGGTATCGCTTTATTTCGAACCGGTTTGGCAATGCTCCTGGAAATCGGTCAGCAGATAAATTTTTTACCTGCTTACACCGAACGAACGTTCGTTTCACCCCAAACAAAAGCCCCATTGAACTTTCCGCAAGAAATGAAAAAGAGGTGTCTATGAAATTTTCCCGCAGAAGTTTTCTGGCCGGCGTGGCTGCGGCCACCGCGGCCACGGTCGTTCCCAAGGGCCGGGCACAGGCGGCTCTTGCCGACGATTCCTACGCCACCCTGATCGATCTGACCCGCTGCGACGGCTGTCCCGGCAAGGACACGCCAGCCTGTGTGTCGGCCTGCCGCCGGCATAACGCCTCCCGCTTTCCCGAGCCCGATCCGGCCATGCTCAAGGATTACTGGCCCCAGAAATCCCACGAGGACTGGAGTGGCCGTCGCGAGTTGACGGAACGCCTGACTCCCTACAACTGGCTCTTTGTGCAGAAGGTCACCGTCGAAGTCGATGGCCAGCCACAGGAACTGACCATCCCGCGCCGCTGCATGCACTGCGACAATCCGCCCTGCGTCAAGCTCTGCCCCTTTGGCACCGCCAAGAAGGACAAGGACGGACCGGTGCACATCGATCCCTCCCTCTGCTTCGGCGGCGCCAAGTGTCGCACCGTCTGCCCCTGGGATGTCCCTCAGCGTCAGGCCGGCGTTGGGGTCTACACCTATCTCGACCCCGCTCCCGTCGGCGGCGGCGTCATGTACAAATGCGACCTCTGCCGCGACGATCTGGCCCGGGGCGAAAAGCCCGCCTGCATGACGGCCTGTCCGCAGGGCGCCATGCACATCGGCCATCGCCAGGATATTCTGCGACAGGCAGAGGCGTTGGCCGTTTCTTACTCCGGTCACCTTTACGGCAAAACGGAGCACGGCGGCACCGCGACCCTGTATGTCTCTAAAGTGCCCTTTGACCAGATCGATGCCGCCCTGCGGCAAGGAACTGATTCCGCCAAGGTCATGCGCTTGCATAGCCCCGAAAACGCCCTGGAGAAGCAGAGTACCCTGGCCAAGGCGGCCCTGCTCGCCCCGGTGGCCGGCGTCGTCGGCGCCTTTGCCGCCACGGTATCAAAAAGGGAGAAGAACGATGAAAAATAGTTTCGTATCGCGTCATGACGGGGCCGTGCGCCTGACCCACTGGGCCGTGGCCATCAGCGGCCTGGTTCTGATCTTTTCCGGCTTCGGCACCATGCCTCTGTACGGCCGCTTCTATGTCAACGAATTGCCGGGGCTGAGCTGGTCCACCAACTTCCTTATTCAACAGGTCATCCACTATATGGCCGCCATGATCTTCACCGCCGCCGTCTTTTTCCACCTGGTCTTTCATCTGCGTCGCCGTGAATTTGCCGCCGTCCCGCGAAAGGGGGATGTCAAAGAGAGCATCGAGATCATCAAGGCCATGGTGACAGACCAGGAAGAGCCGCCGAACGGCAAGTTTCTAGCCGAACAGCGCCTGGCTTACGCGGCCATGGGCCTCACTTCGCTGCTGCTCATCACCACCGGCCTGATCAAGGTCTACAAAAACACCGGCGTTATCACGCTGGATCCAACCTTTCTGCAGGTGGTGACCCTGACTCACACGCTGGCAACCATGGCCTTTCTCGGCCTGTTCGTCGCCCACCTTGGCGCATTTCTGATCAAGGCCAACCGTCCCCTTCTCCCCTCCATGTTTACGGGAAAGGTGCGCCGCGACTACGCCGAGCATCGCCACAGGGAGTGGGATATCTGAGGCGTCAGCAACGTGATGCTTGATCGGAAGGAAGAGGCCGGCTTATGTCGGCCTTTTTTTGTGATCATCTACGACAGAAGGGCTGCTCATTGTGCTGCAAAAAAAGGGCAAAGTCAGGTACACTTACCAGATCGACTTGGCCTGAGAACAACCATATCCACCGGGTAGCACCCTGGAGTTACGCCGCATGACAGAAGGAAGCTCTTTTCTCGAAATCGCCTCGATCCTTGGCTTAGCCACTCTTCTTGGCATTATCGGCCAAAAGCTGCGCCAGCCTCTCATCATCATGTTTCTGGCCACCGGCATCCTGGCCGGGCCTTCCGGTCTCGGCATCATTCAGAGCTATCACCAGATCGAACTGCTGGCCCACATCGGCATCGCTCTGCTGCTCTTCATCGTTGGCCTCAAGCTCGATCTGCACCTGATCCGCACGACCGGCCCCGTCGCGCTGGCCACGGGACTGGGTCAGATCATCTTCACCTCCATCATCGGTTTTGCCATCGCCCTGGCCCTGGATCTCTCCTGGCTGAGCGCCACCTACGTGGCCGTAGCCCTGACCTTTTCCAGCACCATCATCATCGTCAAACTGCTCTCCGACAAAAAGGAGATCGACTCCCTGCACGGCCAGATCGCTATCGGTTTTCTTATCGTGCAGGATATCGCCGCCATCCTGGCCCTGGTCGGCCTCACCACCCTGGGTTCCTCGGTCGCCGGCGAGGGCTCTCCTTTTCTCACCGCGCTGGAGATCGTCGCCAAGGGCCTGGGGTTACTGGGGGTCGTCGCCCTGCTCATGAAGTTCGTCCTCCCTGGCCTGACCCGACGTCTGGCCCACTCCCTTGAACTGCTGACCCTCTTCGCCATCGCCTGGGCGGTCTTTCTCGGGGCCGGCAGCGAACTGCTTGGCTTCAGCAAAGAGGTAGGCGCTTTCCTCGCCGGCGTGTCCCTGGCCTCCACCGACTACCGCGACGCCATCGGCGGGCGCCTCACTGGGCTGCGTGATTTTCTGCTACTCTTCTTTTTTATCGACCTCGGCTCCCGCCTGGAATGGTCCACGGTCGGCTCCCAGCTGGGATCGTCCGTGGTCTTCTCCCTCTTCGTCCTCATCGGCAACCCCCTGATCGTCCTTATCATCATGGGCTGGATGGGTTACCGACGCCGCACCAGTTTCCTGGCCGGACTCACGGTGGCCCAGATCAGTGAATTTTCCCTTATCGTGGCCGCCCTGGGCTTGAGTCTCGGCCATATCAGCAACGAAACCGTCGGTCTGATCACCCTGGTCGGCGTGGTCACCATTTTCATCTCCACCTACATGATCCTCTATTCTGCTCCCCTCTATAATGTCCTGTCGGCTCCTTTGACGATCTTCGAACGGCGCAACCCGTACCGGGAGTCGGCCATCGACACCCTCAAGGAGAGCATTCCGGTCGATGTCATCCTCTTCGGCCTGGGCAACTATGGCAGCGGCCTGGCCGAATACCTGCTGCGTCGCCAGAAGGCGGTGATGGGGATCGACTTTGATCCTGGCGCTCTGGACAGCTGGCGCCAACGGGGACTGCCGGTTATCTATGGCGATATGGCCGACCCGGACATCCACGAGTATCTGCCACTGCACAAAGCACGCTGGGTCATCAGCGCCGTGCGGGACAAGGCGATGAATCTGGCCCTGATCCACAATCTCAAAAAAGAGGGGTATGCGGGCAAGGTGGCCCTTACCGCCACGACGGCAGCAGAAGTACGTGAGTTTGAAAAAGTCGGCGCGCATCTGATTTTCCGCCCCTTTGTCGACGCCACCGAGCAGGCTGCCGACGCCCTGACTTACGCCATGGAGTTGCTGCCATCCAGCATCGACTGGCCGGTTTCCTTTCTGGAGGTGCGGATCAAGTCAGATGCGGCCGTAGCCGGAGAGACGATCCGCGACCTTCCCCTGACTTCGACCACGGGGATTTCGATTCTGGCGGTCAGCCGCGGCGGGCGCGTCCACTATGAACCAACTCCGGATTTTCGTATCTACCCGGCCGATCGTCTTCTCATCATGGGATCGCCGGCCGAACTCAAGGAAGCGGAGATGACCCTGAACCAGCTGGCGGCGCCGGAAAAGGCACAGGAAGGAGACCATTTCGAACTGGCAGAAATCCGCGTGGCCTCCGATTCGAGCCTTTCCGGCAAGTCGCTGGCCGAGTTGCGCTTTCGGCAGACCTACGGCGTCACCCTGGTCGGTATCCGTCGCGGGCAGGAATCCATCATGAGCCTCCAGTCGGAGGAGCGTCTGCAAGGCGGCGACAATCTTATTGTGATCGGCAAGGTTACCGCTATTCAGCAGTTGAGGGGACAGGAGCCCCTTTAAGGCACGGGAGAGGGATCGACACCATGAAACGTTTCAGAAACATTCTCTATGTCAGCGAACCTTTGGTGGACCAGGCTTCCGCCCTGACTCGCGCTGTTTCCCTGGCTGCCCGCCACGAGGCGAAACTTACGATCGTCTCCACCCTTACCAAGATCGAACCGGAGTACCAGGACGAGGAGGTCGCCTTCCAGCGGCAGGCGCTGCAGGAACTGGCCGTCCCTTATGGTCAGAATCCGAACATCCGGACCGACGTTCTGGTGGGTTCGGCCTTTCGGGAAATTATCCGTGCCGTCCTGCGCCACGGTTACGACCTGGTTATTAAGGCGGCCGAAAATCCCGGTTTCATCCAACGCCTCTTTGGCAGCACCGACATGCATCTGCTGCGCAAATGTCCCTGCCCCGTCTGGTTGATGAAGGTACCGGAGACTCCCCATTACAGCCGTATCCTGGCCGCCGTCGACGTCAATCCCGTGCGGTCGGACGAGACGGAAACAACCCTCAACAGCGAAATCCTCGCCCTGGCCAGTGCCCTGGCCGTCTCCGACGGCGCCGCCCTGCATCTGGTCCACGCCTGGGAGGGCTTCGCCGAGGGGATTGTGCGGCGGTGGAGCGACAAGTCGCCTGATGAGGTTGCGACCTACGTGGAAATGGAGCGCCTGCGTCATCAAGGTGCCCTATCCAGAATCGAAGACAGCCTGCGGAAGCAGGTCGGTGAAGAGCTCTACGGCCAACTGCGGCCACGTTACCATTTACAAAAAGGCTCCCCCCAGCGTGAAATCTCCGCTATGGCCGAAAAGCTACAGGCCGATCTAGTGGTCATGGGAACGCTCGCCCGCACCGGGGTTTCGGGCCTCTTCATCGGCAACACGGCGGAAGCGATTCTGGAACAGCTCCCCTGCTCGGTCCTTGCCATCAAGCCACCCGGCTTTGTATCGCCGGTAAAACTTGACGAATGACCAGAAAGCATCACTCCTTTTGTCACACTGGTGATAATTTTTCAGAGACCTGGCCCTGGACTAACGTGGGGGAAGGAGCATGAGCGCGGCCATGACCCCAAAGGCGGTCAGCACCAGCATCCAGTCAGTCCGCAGCAGCTGACGGCTGGCCGGATAACGCACAAAGAGGAAGGTTAGGAAAAGGACGGAAATAAAGGGGAGGGCCGGCAGGAAGACGCCCGTAAATTGGGCCAGCAGGACGGCAAGCAGCAGGGCGGCCGCCGGCAGCGGGAAGTAGAGAGCCGGTCGTTTTGTCTCACCAAGGGTGGCGAGGCCAGGTCCCAACAGATTGTCGTTATACTCGAACCGGGCGGACGCCAGGGCCAGAAAGGCGACTATGATCCAGTCGGATACGCCAAAGACCGGAAAGGCAGCCGTGCCGCCGGGGAGCGTCATCTTGATGAGCAGAAAGTCGCCGACAGGGGGCAGCCCCTCCCTCCCCTTCAGATAGAACTCCTCAATGCGACCGGCGATAAAGCGACTGGGGCCGCGGCTCACACTGAAAATATCGACCAGCGACATCACCAGGCAAACGGGGACCAATTCGGCCGGACGGCTCAAGGCGGTCGTCATCCAGCTCCCCACCACCATGGCCAGCAGCAGCAGGTTGGCCGTGCCGAACAGGTCGACAAAAACCGACGGTGACAGCACCAGCCAGCGACTGCCACCGTACAGAGCCAGGGCCACCAGGACGCAAAAGGCAATCAACGCCAGGCGCAAGCGAGGATGGGCCTTGAATATCCGGCTGAAAGTGCGGTGAAAGAGGGCCAAGGCCAGAGCGGCAAAGCCCAGATGCAACCCCAGGGTCAGCAGGGGGAGCAGCTCCCTGAGCATGGCGGGGGCCGGCAGGTGTTGCACACCCAGAGAAAATCCCACCCAGGCCAGGTAGAAGACGACCACCAGGCCGACGATCCGGCCGATATCCCGACCCGCGGAAGCGGGAGCGGCTGAAGTGCGGATTCGACGCATCAATCGGGAGAATTCTCAGACCTTGGTGGCCCGAACATGGGCCAGCACTTTTTCTGCCATCTGATTGGAGGCGTTGACGCAGTCGTTGAGCCCGACGCCGAAATAGGCGTTGCCCGTGAAGAACAATCCGGGACAAGCCTTGAGCCTTTCATCCAGAGCCAGCAATTTATTGGCGTGTCCCGCCACATACTGAGGGATGGCGCGACGGTGACGGAAGATGCGCACGAACTGCGGCTCGGCCTTGATCCCCATGATGGTGGCCAGGTCCTCCATCACCCGCGACTTAACCTCCGTTTCCGCCAGGTCAAAGGCGCCGGGATTGGTCGCGCCGCCCATCATGGATCGCAAAAGGACATGCCCCTCGGGGGCGCGGTTCGGAAAGATACTGGAATCCCACAGGGTTCCGAGAGTGTGGCGCCCTTCCTTGCGAGGGATGAGATAGCCAAAACCGTCCAGATCCCGGGCAATCTGCTCCCGCGCATAGCCGAAGCAGACCACGTTCATGGAGGCATAGGGGATCTCCTTGAGCGTCTGCGCTACCTCGGGCAGCGACTCTTCCAGCA